>JAFACJ010000829.1 GCA_023425615.1 Actinomycetes bacterium | reverse complement strand
CCGCCGACGAGGCGGCGCTGGCCGCGGCCCGCGCGCTGCGCGGCGACCCCGCGCAGCAGGGCGTCCAGCCGGGCCCGTACTGGCTGATCGACAGCCCGCGGCTGCGGATCGTCGGCATCGACACCGGGATCGGCGGCGGGATCGACAGGGAGCAGGGGGAGTGGCTGCGCCGGGTGTCGGCTGACCCGCGGCCCAAGCTGCTGATCACCGGCAGGCCCCTGTACCGCAACGACGAGCACCAGCCGTGCCCGATCGAGGGCGGCGGCACCGTCGATGAGATCGTCCGCTCCTCGGGGTACGTCGCGGCGATCGGCGGCGACATCCACAACTACCAGCGCTACTCCGTCGAGGTGGAGCCGGGCCGCAGGATCGAGTACCTGGTCGCGGGCGGCTCGGGCGCCTACATGCACGCCACGCACACCATCGGCCGCACCACGGTCGTGGCCGAGGAGGACTTCACCTGCTACCCGCTGCGCGGCGACTCGCTGGTGTACTACAGCCGTCTGTACGGCAGGCGGCTGCGCAGGCTCGGGCTGCGGAGGTTCTTCGACCTGTCCTACCCGCAGGCCGCCGCGGCCGTCGCCCGCCGTCTCGGCGTGACGCCCACCCGCGACGAGGGCAGGGAGGTGGTGCCGGGCCGGCGCGCGCGGCTCATCGCGCTCCTGCTGGGGGTGCCCAAGGGCGACCGCACCTCGCCCCACCGGTTCCGGCTCCCCGTGGGCGCCTCCTACCGGAAGATCTTCTCCGAGGCGTCGGACGGCGACGACCCGCCGTTCTTCAAGAGCTTCCTGCGGCTCGACGTCACCTCCGACACGCTGCGTATCCGCTGCTTCGGGGTGTCGGGCTGCCGGGAACACGAACTGTCACCGCCGATGGAGCACGAGCTGCGCATCCCGCTGATCCCGGCCGGCACCGAGTGGGAAGGTTCACGCCCCCCTACGGTCGCGTAGGTTTACATGCATCATGCACGCTTGACGCCGTGAAAGAGTTCCAGTCCTATGTCGCGCTCGGAGACAGCTTCACCGAAGGTCTGAACGACCCCTGCGGCCCGGACGTCTTCCGGGGGTGGGCCGACCGGCTCGCCGAGCACATCGACGCGGCCCGTCCCGGGCTGCGGTACGCCAACCTGGCCATCCGCGGGAAACTGCTGCGCCAGGTCGCCGAGGAGCAGGTGCCGCGGGCCGTGGAGATGGCGCCCGACCTGATCACCTTCTCCGCCGGCGGCAACGACATGCTGCGTCCCGGCGCCGACCCCGACACCATCGCCCTCCTCTACCAGGACAGCGTGCGCAGGCTGAAGGCCACCGGCGCCGAGGTCGTGGTGTTCACCAGCTTCGACCCCAAGCGGTGGAACATCAACGGGCGGGGCGAGGGCAAGTGGCGCGGCAAGGTCGCCACGCTCAACCTGCACATCCGCTCCATCGCCGACCGGTACGGCCTGACGGTCGTCGACCTGTGGTCGATGGCGGCGCTGATGAACGCCAGTGCCTGGCACGAGGACCGGCTGCACCTGACCTCCGAGGGGCACCGCAGGCTCGGCCTCGCCGTCGCCGAGGTCCTCGGGGTGCCGGTCGAAGGCGACTGGCGCAGCCCCTGGCCGCAGATCCCGGCCAAGACCTGGCAGGCGGCCAAGAGGGAGGACCTCCAGTGGGCGAGGAACTACTTCCTGCCCTGGGTGGAGCGCCGCCTCAAGGGCCGGTCGTCCGGTGACGGCAGATCGCCCAAGCGGCCGGAGCTCGAGGCGCTGTAGGGAGGCGGCGGGCCCCGTGACGGGGCCCGCCTGAGGGCAGGGCCGGTTGAGGCCCCGCATCGACCGGATGATGATCTTCCACTGGCGCTCCCGCTCGGCGCGCAGCCGCGCGTCGGTGCGGGAGGCCGCCCACGCCGCCTCGCGCCGCAGCTTGCGCCACGAGGCCAGCCGCCGCTCGGGCAGTTCGCCGGCGGCGACCGCCGCCATGACCGCGCAGCCGGGTTCGCTGTCGTGCGCGCAGTCGGTGAACCGGCAGTGCCCGGCCAGCTCCGCGACGTCGGCGAAGGCGAGGTCGAGGCCCTCGTCGACCTCGTGCAGGCCGATCGAGCGCAGGCCGGGCGTGTCGATGACCATCCCGCCGCCGGGCAGGGGCAGCAGTTCGCGGTGGACGGTGGTGTGCCGTCCCCGCCCGTCGGACTCCCGTACCGCGCCGGTCGCCATCGCCTCGCCGCCCGCCATGGCGTTGACCAGGGTGGACTTGCCGGCCCCCGACCGTCCGAGCAGCACCGCCGTCTCGCCGTGGCCGGGCAGCAGCGCCTCGAGGCCCGCCCCGGAGGGCGCGCAGACGAGGTGGACGGCGGCGCCGGGCGCGGCGGCGGCGATCGCGTCGAGGTCCACGTCCGCCAGATCGGCCTTGGTGATGACGACGGACGGGCGGGCGCCGCTCTCCCAGGCCAGGGCGAGCAGCCGTTCGATCCGTCCGAGGTCGGGTTCGGGCACCGCCGGCTCGACCACGTGGACCACGTCCACGTTGGCGGCCAGCACCTGGCCGAGTGACGCGCCGGGTCCCACCCCGGCCCGGACGATGGCGGTGCGCCGCGGCAGGACGGCGCGGACCGCGGTGTCGAGGACGACCCAGTCGCCGGTGCAGGGCGCGGCGGCGGGATCCCGCACGGCGGCCTTGAGCAGACCGCCGCTCCACGGGAGCCGCCGCTCGCCGCCGGCGGTGAGCACGTCGCAGACCCCGCGGTCGACACGGCAGACCCGGCCGGGTTCGCCTTCCAGCTCCAGGGAGCTCAGGGCGGCGGCGAAGGAGTCGTCGAAGCCGAGTGAAGAGAGAGAAAAAGCCACTGAGGTGGCGCCTTTCGAAGAACGGCGCCGGCCTGAGCGCGAGAGGTCAGGCGGGCGCCTGGGGGAACAGGACCTCGAAACGGCCTGCCACAGCGACGGTCATCATCAGGCGACACCTCTCCCGTGTTCCGCGTCTCTCGCGGCTGCGCCAAGGTTAACCGCCGGTCCGGGCGCGGGTCGAAGGATTTTCTGGACCGATCTTGTGGCGGCAAAGCGGTTTTTCCCGGCATAGTCGGACGATGCTAAAACTGGCTCCGGTCTCGACCGCCCCGTTCGCCCTGCGCCGCAAGACCGGCGATCTGGCGGAGGGCGCGGCCAGGCTGGCCCGGGACCTGAAGGCGGCGTCGGTGGCCGAGGTGCTCGCCGACGCCAACCGCAAGGCGGTCCGCAAGGGGGCGACGACGGCGTTCGGGCAGATGAAGCCGCGCCCCGTCGACTGGTTCACCCTGGAGGACTCCGACGACGACACCCGCGACTGGTACCCCCAGGGGCTGACCAGCGCCTCGGACGCCGGTTCGGGACCCGCCGCGTTCATCGCGAGCTGGTACTGGAAGCCCGAGGTCGCCACCGAGGAGCGCGGGATCCGGTTCACCTTCCTCAACCCGGCGAGCGGCAGGTACCGGCATGTCCTGGCGGTCACCGCGCGGCCGGACGGCGGTTACGCGCCGGTCGACATCCACGCCGGAGGCATCGCCTGGTACGGCCACCACCTGTACGTCGCCGACACCAGCCGCGGGCTGCGGGTGTTCGACCTGCGGCAGATCCTCGACCTGCGCTCGGTCCAGCCGGACGTGGGCGACCGCAACCGGATCGGCCGCAAGGGCGAGGAGTTCAACGCCTACGGCTACCGCTACATCCTCCCCCAGTGCGACTCCTGGCGGCTGGTCACGCTCGGCGCCAAGTTCTCCTTCGCCGCGATCGACCGCACCGCCGACCCCGACCTCCTGGTCTGCGGCGAGTACGTCGAGACGCCGGACGAGCCGGGGCGGCTGGCGCGCTGGCGGCTGCGGCCCGATGGGACGCTGGAGGACCGGGACGGGGTCGCCGCCGCGGCCGACGCCTACCGCGCCCCCGCGGGCAAGATCCAGGGCGCGGTCACCCAGGACGGCACCTGGTACCTCAGCCAGGCCGGGACCGGGGCGATCCGCGGCAACCTCCTGGTCGGCGGGACCGGTGAGACCCCGGCGGTCCGCCCCTACCCGTTCGGGCCCGAGGACCTCACGGTCTGGCGGGAGAAGAAGCAGCTCTGGAGCGTCACCGAGTTCCCGCGCCGCCGCGCCCTGTTCGCCGTCCCGCTGTGAGGCGGGTCGGGCCGTGAGATGTCACAGGCGTCCCGCACAATGAACACATGTTCTATGCGGTGGCGCCGGTCGGCGAGGAGGGCGGCGCCCTGCGGGCGCTGTCGCCGGACGGGCTGCCCGCCGGTGAGGTGGAGCTCACCGGCGACCTCGCCGCCGCGGTCGCCGAACGCGAGCGGCTGTCGTCACCGCGCTGGGTGTGGGAGTCCACGGCACGCCTCTACCCGCGGCTGCTGCGCGCCGGGGTGCGGGTAGGGCGCTGCCACGATCTGGAGCTGGGCGAGGCGCTGCTGCTGGCGTTCGACGGCCAGGCGGGCTCCCGGTCGGTGCCCGCCGCGCTGGCGCGGATCCGCGGGCTGCCGCCGCCACCGGAACAGGAGGCCGACAGCCCGGAGGAGGGC
>JAFACJ010000796.1 GCA_023425615.1 Actinomycetes bacterium | reverse complement strand
AGTGGGGGCTGCGCGGCCTGACGAAGACGGCGGCGCAGGAGTTCGGGCCGTGGGGCGTCCGGGTCAACAGCATCCACCCGGGATATATGGACACCCCGATGAACGACTTCGCCTCGCCGGAGCTGAGGGCGGCCAAGGTGTCGCTGCTCCCGCTCCGGAGGCCGGGGCAGGCGTGGGAGGCGGGGGAGCTGGTGGCGTTCCTGGCCTCGGACGCCGCCGCCTTCATCACCGGCGCGGAGATCGCCATCGACGGCGGCTGGACCTCCGGAGCCCAGGCCACCGAGGCGCGCAGAACGCGGTGATCCGCACCAGATGAAGAGGGGCCCGCCGGCGGCGGGCCCCTCTTCCTCGTCATGCGGGCGGGGTCAGCGACCCGTGTCGGAGGGGTTCAGCACACCCGCCTCGGCGGCGATCTTCTGCAGGAGCTGGAGCTCCTCCACACCGCTGTCGAACACGTGAAGGGTGCTGATGTCGCGGATCTCATCGAGGTGGGCGAGGACGTCGTTGGCGCCGACCGGGCCGTTAGGGGTGAACCAGCCGTCGTTCACGCCCACCACGTAGCGGGCGAACCGCCCGCCGCCCGCGGAGTAGATCTCGTGCGTTCGCGAGCACTGCGGTGAGGCGAGGTAGACGGCCATGGCCGCGACCTGCGCCGGGTCGAGGAGCTCATCGAGCTCGCCGAGCATGCCCTCGGTCATGCGGGTGCGCGCGCCGGGGGCGATGCAGTTGGCGAGGACGCCGTACCTGGCGCCCTCGATGGCGGCGACGTGCATCAGGCCGACGAGTCCGGTCTTGGCGGCGCCGTAGTTGGCCTGCCCGAAGTTGCCGAGCAGACCGGACGAGGAGGAGGTGAGGACGATACGGCCGTACTTCGCCTCCTTCATCACCTTGAAGGCGGGGACGGTGATGTTGAACCCGCCTTTGAGGTGCACGTCGAGGACCGCGTCGATCTCCTCGGGGGAGAGGTTCGACAGCGACCGGTCGCGCAGGATGCCCGCGTTGTGAATGACCGCGTCCACCCGGCCGAAGGCGTCGAGCGCGGCGTCGATGATCGCCTTGCCGCCCTCGGGCGTCGCCACGCTGTCGTAGCAGGCGACGGCCTCGCCGCCCGTGTCACGGATCTCGCGCACCACGCCGTCTGCCATGCTGGTACCGCCGCCCGCGCCGTCGACCGTCCCGCCGAGGTCGTTCACCACGACCCGGGCGCCGTGCTGGGCGAGCGCCAGCGCGTACTCGCGGCCGAGGCCGCCTCCGGCTCCGGTGACGACGACGGACCGGCCTTCGAAATCGACAAGGCTCATGCTGCTTGCTCTCCTGTGGGTGAGGGGTGGTGGGGGTCAGACGATGCGGGAGGAATGGCCGGCCCAGTACTTCTCCCGCAGCGGCGCCTTGTAGAGCTTGCCGGTGGGGGAGCGGGGGAAGTCGTCGAGGAACTCGATCGAGCGCGGCCACTTGAACTTCGCCAGATGGCGCGCGCAGTGGGCCATCAGCTCCGCGGCGAACGCCTCGCCGGCGGTCGCGGGGTCGGCGGGCTGGACGATCGCCTTGACCTCCTCGCCGAACTCCTCGTTGGGCACCCCGAACACCGCGGCGTCCAGGACGCCGGGGTGCTGGAGCAGCGCGTTCTCGATCTCCTGCGGGTAGATGTTCACGCCGCCAGAGATGATCATGAACGATTCGCGGTCCGCCAGGTACAGGTAGCCCTCGTCGTCCACCCGGCCCAGGTCGCCCAGCGCCGTCCAGTTCCGGTGGTCGGGGTGGCGCGCGCCCGCGGTCTTCTCCGGCTCGCCGTAGTAGTGGAAGTCGGCGACCGCCTCGGAGGTCTCGAAGTAGATCCTGCCGACCTCGCCGGCCGGCAGCTCCCGTCCCTCGGCGTCGCAGATGTGCAGGGAGCAGCCCTCGATCGCCCTGCCGACCGAGCCGGGGCGGGCCAGCCACTCGTCGGAGTAGATCAGGGTCGCGCCGGTGTCCTCGGTGCCCGCGTAGTACTCGGCGAGGATCGGGCCGAACCAGTCGATCATCGCCTTCTTGACCGGGACCGGGCACGGCGCGGCGCCGTGGATGACGACCTCCAGGCTCGACAGGTCATACCTCCCGCGCACCTCCTCGGGGAGCTTCAGCATCCGGCTGAACATGGTCGCCACGAACTGCGCGTGCGTCACCCGGTACTTCTCGATGAGGGCGAGGGCGCCCTCCGCGTCGAACCTCTCCATGATGACGACGGTCGCGCCGAGCGCCATCGCGTCCGTGCTGAACAGGAGCGGCGCCGAGTGGTAGATGGGGGCGGGGGAGAGGTACACCGTGTCGGGGCCCATGTGGTACAGGTCCTCGTAGATCGGGCCGAGGGCGGCCTTGCCCTGCTGGACGGTGCGTCCCGTCAGCGGGCGCCACACGCCCTTGGGCCTGCCGGTGCTGCCGGAGCTGTAGAGCATCGTGCGGCCGAGCGGTTCCTCGGGGAGCGCCTCGGCGGGGTGCGCGGCGATGGCCTCCCGGTAGTCCTCGTGGCCGGGGACGGTGCCGTCGACCATCAGCCGGCGGCGGACCTTGGGGGTGAGCCCGATGAGCCCGGCCGCCAGTTCGGCCTTTCGCATCGACGTCACCAGGATCCGCGCGTCGCAGTTGTCAACGATGTAGCCCGCCTCACCGGGGGTGAGGTGGTGGTTGACGGCGGTGAGGTACAGGCCGGAGCGGAAGGCGGCCCAGAAGACCTCGATGTAGCGGAGGTGGTTCTCCATGAGGATCGCCACATGGTCGCCGGGGCGCAGGCCCTCGGCGTGGAACAGCCGGGCCAGCCGCCTGGACCGCTCGTCGAGCTCGGCGAACGTCAGGGTCTCGCCGGTCTCGGCCATGATGGCAGCCGGTTTGTCAGGCCATTTTCGGGCATGCGAAGTGGGGTCATACATGGTGCTCCTCAACCCTTGAACGAACCGGTGACCAGGCTCATTGCGAATCTATGAGCATTATTATAATGTAAGCCGGGTCACGCTGCCAGACCCTCGGAGGTAGTCATGCCCGAAGCCGTCATCGTCTCCGCCACGCGCACCCCCATCGGCAGGGCGTTCAAGGGATCCCTGGTGACGGCGCGGCCCGATGACCTCTCGGGGACGATCATCGACGCCGCGCTGCGGCAGGTGCCCGCGCTGGACCGCGCCGAGATCGTCGATGTGATCATGGGCGCCGCCAACCACGTCGGCGAGCAGGGCATGAACCTGGGCAGGAACGCGGCGGCGCTCGCCGGACTGCCGGACACGGTGCCGGGTACCACCGTCAACCGCGGCTGCGGATCCTCCCTCCAGGCGATCCGGATGGCGCACCAGGCGATCGTGACCGGCGAGGGCCACGCGTTCGTGGCCGCCGGAGTGGAGAGCGTGAGCCGGCTGCCCGGCGTCTACGACGAGGACGCGATGAACCCCCGCTTCCGCGACGCCTCACGCCCCGACTACATCAACGACATGTACATCTCCATGGGCAACACCGCCGAGAACGTGGCACGCGAGTACGGCGTGACCCGGCGTGCCATGGACGAGTTCGCCCTGCTGTCCCAGCAGCGCGCCGCCGCCGCCATCGAAGCCGGCTTCTTCGCCCGCGAGATCACCCCGGTCACCCTCGCCGACGGCACGGTGGTCGACCGCGACGACTGCCCGCGCCCCGGCACCACCCTGGAGGGGCTCGCCGCGCTCAAGCCCGCCTTCCGCGAGGACGGCGTGGTGACCCCGGGCAACTCCTGCCCGCTGAACGACGGCGCCGCCGCCGTCGTCGTCATGTCGGACATCCGCGCCGCTGAGCTCGGCATCACCCCGCTGGCCCGGGTGCTCGGCTCGGCCGTCACCGGGCTGGCGCCCGAGGTGATGGGCGTCGGCCCGATCGAGGCGGTCGGGCAGCTGCTCGCCCGCCACCGGATGAAGATCGCCGACGTCGACGTCGTCGAGCTCAACGCGGCGTTCGCCGCCCAGGTTCTGCCGATCGCGCGGGAGCTGGGCATCTCGATCGAGGACCAGCTCAACCCGCACGGCGGGAGCATCGCCCTGGGCCACCCGTTCGGCATGACCGGCACCCGCATCATGACGACCCTGATCAACGGCCTCCGGACCAGGGACGGTCAGATCGGCCTCGAGACGATGTGCATCGGCGGCGGCATGGGCATCGCGATGCTCATCGAGCGCCTGTCTTGACATGGCGGACCTCACGACGGTCCGGCTGGACCTCGACGGGCCGGTCGCGCTGCTCACCCTGGCGCGGCCGGAGAAGCTCAACGCGCTGAGCCGGACGATGGTGGCGGAGCTGACCTCCGTCCTCACCGGACTCGCCGCCGACCCCGGGATCCGCTGCGCGGTCCTGGCGGGGGAGGGCCGCGTGTTCTCGGCGGGCGCCGACCTCGATGAGTTCCGCGACGACTTCGCGGGCGGCGTGATCGATCCGGCCGTCACCGAGAGCGACGCGCGGGACGGCGCACGGC
>JAFACJ010000793.1 GCA_023425615.1 Actinomycetes bacterium | reverse complement strand
CACCCCCGGCTCCCCCGGTCCCTTCGCCGCCGTCCTGCGCCACGCCCTGTCCTGCGTCCTCCCCGCCGGCCCGCCCGGCGAGCGCCCCTCGGCAACGGATTCGTGATCGTTCCGGGAGGAGGACGGCACTGGCGTCCGCGCCGCCGCTCGGGAAGGATGGGGTGGCGGACCGACCTCCCCGACGGACGGACATCATGAGCGGCAGCGGCTTCCTAGGAACTCCCGACCCCACGCCCGAGGCCGAGCGCCTGTTCGAGGAGGACATCTCCGATCTCGGCTTCGTCATGAACACCTCGAAGCTGTGGGCCTACCAGGCGGACACCACCGCCGACCTCTTCGCCCTCATACGTAAGACGGTCTCCGGCCAGGGGCTGTCCGTCCGCCATCGCAGCGTTCTCGTCGTGGCCTGCGCCGCGGCCATGGAGGACTCCTACTGCTCGCTGGTGTGGGGCGGCAGGCTCGCCGACGCGACCGACCCCGAGACGGCGGGCGGGGTCCTGCGGGGCGACGACTCCGGGCTGACGCCCGCCGAGCAGGCGCTGGCCGCCTGGGCCCGCAAGGTCGTCGGCGACCCCAGCCGCACCACCCGGCACGACGTCCAGGAGTTGCGCGACGCCGGCTGGACCGACGCCCAGATCTTCGCCATCACGACGTTCGTCGCCCTGCGCATGGCCTTCTCGACCGTCAACGACGCCCTGGGCGCCCTCCCCGACTCGGCCTACCGTTCGCTGACGCCACGTCCCGTGCTCGACGCCGTCACCTACGGCCGCCCCATAGCCGACGGCGACCAGCCGGCCGAGCCCGTGGCCTGACGCCGCGTCCCCTCCCCCGGCGATCTCCCTCCGGCGCCCCACGGCCGCCGGACCCTACGCGATGACCTACCGTTACTATCGGCCCATCAGGGAGTTTTCATCGCGGGCTTCGCCGTCACCGCGGCACTGCCCGTGCCGAGGGCGGAGGCACGATGACGGGGCGGCACGACGGCACCGGAACGGCCGGTGACCTGGTCTCGGCCCTGGTCGCCGCCGGGGTCTCCGGCGTGGACGGCTCGCCCCTGGCCCGCTCCCTCTACTCCTCCGACGCCTCGCTGTACCGGGTGCCGCCGCGGGTCGTGGTGACGCCTCGTGACGTCGAGGAGCTCCCCGCCGTGCTGGAGGTGTGCCGCGAGCACGGCGTGCCGCTCACGATGCGGGGGGCGGGGACGTCCATCGCCGGCAACGCGGTGGGGCACGGTGTCGTCGCCGACGTCAGCCGGCACTTGAACCGGGTACTAGAGATCGATCCGGAGGCCGGGACCGCGCTGGTCGAGCCGGGGATCGTGCAGGCGGCCCTGCACACGGCCGCCGCCGCCCACGGGCTGCGGTTCGGGCCCGACCCCTCCACCCGCACCCGCGCCACCCTGGGCGGGATGATCGGCAACAACGCGTGCGGGTCGCGGGCCCTGGGCTACGGGCGCACCAGCGACAACGTGCTGGGCCTCGACGTCGTCACCGGGTCGGGGGCGCGGCTGAGGCTCGGCGACGTCCCCGGCGCGGGCGCCGAGCACCGGCTCCTGACGGCGCTGCGCTCCCTCACGGCGGAGCACCTCGCGCTGATCCGCACCGAGTTCGGCAGGTTCGGGCGGCAGGTCTCGGGCTACTCCCTGGAGCACCTCCTCCCGGAGAAGGGCTTCGACGTGGCCCGCGCGCTGGTGGGCAGCGAGGGGACGCTCGCCCTGACCCTCGCCGCGCGGCTGCGCATGGTCCGCGAGCCGGCGCACCGGCTGCTGGTCGTCCTGGGGTACGGCTCGATGGCCGAGGCGGCCGACGCCGTCCCCGCCCTGCTGCCGCACGGCCTCGTCGCCTGCGAGGGGCTCGACTCCCGGATCACCGACGTGGTGCGGGAGCGGCGCGGCTCCCGGGCGGTGCCCCCGATGCCGCGCGGTTCGGGCTGGATGCTGGTGGAGCTGGCGGGCCCGGACGAGGCGGAACTGCGCGCCACCGCCAGGAAGGTCATCGCCGACGCCGCCTGCCTGGACGCGGCGGTGATCGAGGACCCCGCCGAGGCCGAGGCCCTGTGGCGGATCCGCGAGGACGGCTCGGGACTGGTGGCCCGCACCCCGGGCGGCGAGGCGGCGCACGCGGGCTGGGAGGACGCCGCCGTCCCGCCCGAACGGCTGGGCGCCTACCTGCGCGAGTTCGAGGCGCTGCTGGCCGACCACGGCCTCGCCGGAGTCCCCTACGGGCACTTCGGCGACGGCTGCGTGCACGTGCGCATCGACTTCCCGCTCACGAAGCCCGGTGGCGTGCGCGTGTTCCGCGGCTTCCTGGACGAGGCCGCCGCGCTCGTGGCGCGCCACGGCGGCACCATGTCCGGCGAGCACGGCGACGGCCGGGCGCGCAGCGACCTGCTGCCGCACATGTACTCGCCCGAGGCGCTGGCGCTGTGCGCCGCGGTCAAGGACCTCTTCGACCCCGACGACCTGCTCAACCCGGGCATCGTCGTACGGCCCGCCGACGCCACCGCCGACCTGCGGGCGCCCCGGACCGCGCCCTTCACCCGCGATCTCGGCCTCGCCCTGCGGGAGGACTGCGGTGACCTGTCGCGGGCCGTCCACCGGTGCACGGGCGTCGGCAAGTGCCGCGCCTCCGACCCCTCGGGTGTGATGTGCCCCTCCTACCTGGCCACCCGTGAGGAGAAGGACTCCACGCGCGGCCGTGCCCGTGTCCTGCAGGACGCGGTGTCCGGTGCGCTGGGGCCCGACCCGTGGCGCTCGGAGGCGCTGCACGACGTCCTCGACCTGTGCCTGTCGTGCAAGGGCTGCGCGTCGGACTGCCCCACGGGCATCGACATGCCCTCCTACAAGGCCGAGGCGCTCCACCGGCGCCACCGGCGGCGGCTGCGTC
>JAFACJ010000786.1 GCA_023425615.1 Actinomycetes bacterium | reverse complement strand
CGTCCTGCGCATCATCAACGAGCCGACGTCCGCCGCGCTGGCCTACCACCTGGAGCGCGAGGGCGAGGCCACCATCCTCGTCTTCGACCTCGGCGGTGGCACGTTCGACGTCTCCCTCCTCGAGGTGGGCGACGGCGTGGTCGAGGTGAAGGCCACCTCCGGCGACAACCACCTGGGCGGCGACGACTGGGACAACAAGGTCGTCGACTGGCTGGTCACCAAGTTCAAGAACGCCCACGGCGTCGACCTGTCCAAGGACAAGATGGCGCTCCAGCGGCTGCGCGAGGCCGCGGAGAAGGCCAAGATCGAGCTGTCCTCCTCCGCGGAGACCTCGATCAACCTTCCCTACATCACGGCCTCGGCCGAGGGCCCGCTGCACCTGGACGAGAAGCTCACCCGCGCGGAGTTCCAGCGGCTGACCTCCGACCTGCTCGAGCGCTGCAAGGCGCCGTTCCAGCAGGTCATCAAGGACGCCGGGATCAGCGTCAAGGACATCGACCACGTGGTCCTGGTCGGCGGCTCGACCCGGATGCCCGCGGTCACCGAGCTGGTCAAGGACCTCGCCGGCAAGGAGCCCAACAAGGGCGTCAACCCCGACGAGGTCGTGGCCGTCGGCGCCGCGCTGCAGGCCGGTGTGCTCAAGGGCGAGGTCAAGGACGTCCTGCTGCTGGACGTCACCCCGCTGTCGCTGGGCATCGAGACCAAGGGCGGCATCTTCACCAAGATCATCGAGCGCAACACCACGATCCCGACCAAGCGCTCGGAGACCTTCACCACCGCCGACGACAACCAGCCGTCCGTGGAGATCCAGGTCTACCAGGGCGAGCGCGAGATCGCGGCGTACAACAAGAAGCTGGGCACCTTCCAGCTCACCGGCCTGCCGCCGGCGCCGCGCGGTGTCCCGCAGATCGAGGTCACCTTCGACATCGACGCCAACGGCATCGTCAACGTCTCGGCCAAGGACCTCGGCACCGGCAAGGAGCAGTCGATGGTCATCTCCGGCGGCTCGGCGCTGCCGAAGGACGACATCGAGCGGATGATGCGCGAGGCCGAGCAGTACGCCGAGGAGGACCGGCGGATCAAGGAGCAGGCCGAGATCCGCAACCAGGCCGAGACGGCGACCTACACGACCGAGAAGTTCCTCAAGGAGAACGGCGAGAAGCTTCCCGAGGACCTCAAGAAGGAGGTCGAGGAGGCCATCGCCCAGGTCCGCAAGGACCTGGAGGGCACCGACACCGCCGCCATCAAGGCCTCCAACGAGAAGCTGGCGCAGGTGTCGCAGAAGCTGGGCGCGGCACTGTACGCCCAGCAGCAGGCCGAGGGCGCGGCGACGCCGGGTGCGGAGCAGCAGGCACCGCAGGACGACGAGGTCGTGGACGCCGAGATCATCGACGACGACAAGGACACCAAGTGACCAATTCTCAGGACGAACCGGTGATCCGCGACTCGCGGCGCATCGATCCTGAGACGGGCGAGTTGCGGACTCCCTCCTCCGAGGTGAAGGAGGAGTCCGCGGCTCCGGCCGAAGAAGTGGTCGATGAGGCCGTCGAGTCTCCCGTGGAGAGCGACCTCCAGCGGCAGCTCGACGAACGGACCGCCGACCTGCAGCGGCTGCAGGCCGAGTACGTCAACTACCGCAAGCGAGTCGAGCGCGACCGGGTGGCCGTGCGGGAGCAGGCCATCGCGGGCGTGCTCGCCGATCTGCTGCCCGTGCTCGACAGCATCGACAAGGCGCGCGAGCACGACGAACTGGTCGGCGCGTTCAAGTCCGTGGGCGAGTCCCTGGAGACCACCCTCGGCAAGCTGGGCCTGGAGAAGTACGGCTCGGTCGGCGAACCGTTCGACCCGAACGTGCACGAGGCGCTGACGCACGTGCCGACCCCGGACGCGACCGAGGAGTCGGTCCTGGAGGTCTACCAGCCCGGCTACCGGGTCGGCGAGCGCGTGGTACGTCCCGCCCGCGTCGTCGTCGCCGGGCCGCAGGACTGACCCGGTCACAGGGGCCGGCAAAACAGAACACCGCTCCGGGGGCGGCGGCGCCCCCGGAGCACACCGAAGCACTTTTTCGAAGGGGAGCCGGTGAGCACCAAGGACTACCTTGAGAAGGACTATTACAAGTCCCTCGGTGTCGCCAAGAACGCCACCCAGGACGAGATCAAGAAGTCTTACCGGAAGCTCGCCCGCAAGTACCACCCCGACGCGAACAAGGGCGACACCGAGGCCGAGGAGCGCTTCAAGGAGATCTCCGAGGCCTACGACGTCCTCTCGGATGAGAAGCGGCGCAAGGAGTACGACGAGATCCGCGCCTACGGCGGCGCCTTCCGCGGCGGCAGAGGCCCGGCCGGTGCGCCGAACTTCGACCTGAACGACCTGTTCGGCAACACGGGCAACGCCGCCGGGGCGGGCGGCCTGGGAGACCTGTTCGGCGGCCTGTTCGGGCGCGGCGCCAGGGGCGGCACCACCACCCGGCGCCCGCGCCGCGGCCAGGACGTCGAGTCCGAGGTGACGCTGACCTTCTCCGAGTCGCTGGAGGGCATCACGGTGCCGCTGCGGCTGTCCTCGGAGGCGCCGTGCCAGACGTGCCGCGGCACCGGCGCCAAGGCCGGGACGCTGCCGAAGGTCTGCCCGCAGTGCGAGGGAACCGGGCAGGAGACCCGCAACATGGGCGGGTTCGGCTTCGCCGAGCCGTGCGGCAAGTGCCACGGGCGCGGCATGGTCGTGGAGGACCCGTGCCCGACCTGCCACGGCAGCGGACGGGCCATGGGCACCCGCACCATCCAGGCGCGGATCCCGGCCGGCGTCAAGGACGGCCAGACCATCCGGCTCAAGGCCAAGGGGGCTCCCGGCGAGAACGGCGGCCCGCACGGCGACCTGCTGGTCAAGCTGAAGGTCACCGGGCACCCGGTGTTCGGCAGGGAGGGCGACAACCTGACGGTCACCGTCCCCGTCACCTTCCCCGAGGCGACGCTCGGCAGCGAGATCATGGTGCCCGTGCACGGGGGCCAGCCGGTGAAGCTGCGCATCCCCGAGGGCACGCCGAACGGCCGCAAGTTCCGCATCCGCGGCAAGGGCGCGACCCGCCGCGACGGCACCAAGGGCGACCTGCTGGCCACCGTCGAGGTCCAGGTGCCGCAGAAGCTGACGGACGACGAACGAGAGGCGCTCCAGCGCTTCGCCCAGACGCACCGCGGCGAGGAGCTGCGAGATGACCTCGTGAGACAGGCCAAGGAGGGGTGATGGACCTCCCTGATGACACTCCCGTCTACGTCATCTCGATCGCCGCGCAGCTGTCCGGGCTGCATCCGCAGACGCTGCGCACCTACGACCGGATGGGGCTGGTGTCACCCGGCCGGGCGACCGGCCGCGGCAGGCGCTACTCCATGCGCGACATCGTCATGCTCCGCGAGATCCAGCGCCTCTCCCAGGAGGAGGGCGTCAACCTCGCGGGCATCCAGAAGATCCTCGAACTCCAGCGCGCCAACGACGAGCTCCACTCGGAGCTGGTGCGGCTGCGCCGGATGGTCGAGGAACTGAGCAACGAACTCGAATCCACCCGCGCGGTCGCGGCCCGGCTGGCCCAGTTGCGCGGAGAGAGCAGAGGCGGCGACCTCGTCCCCATCAGGCAGGCGGGTGTCGTCATCTGGCGGCAGCAACAGGAACCCGGGGGCTGAAACTTCACATGGACTACAAACTCACCCACAAGAGCCAGGACGCGGTCTCCGTCGCGGTCCGGCGCGCCGCGGCCGAGGGCACCCCGCAGGTCGAGCCCGCGCACCTGCTGGCCGCGCTGCTGGCCCAGCAGGACGGCACCACGGTGCCGCTGCTGGAGGCGGTCGGCGCCGACCCCGCCGCCGTCCGCCGCCGCGCCGAGGAACTCGTCGAGCAGCTGCCGAAGGCCAAGGGCTCGACGGTCTCCGCGCCGCAGTCCTCGCGCCAGCTCCTGGCGTCGCTGAACACCGCGGCGTCACGCGCCCGCCAGCTCCAGGACGAGTACGTCTCCACCGAGCACCTGCTGGTCGGCCTGGCCACCGACGGCGGCACGGTCGCCACGCTCCTGCGCGAGCAGGGCGCCACCGCCGACGCGCTCCTCGACGCCTTCGAGAAGGTCCGCGGGCACGCCCGGGTGACCAGCGAGAACCCCGAGGACACCTACCAGTCGCTGGAGAAGTACGGCGTCGACCTCACCGCGCGGGCTCGGGAGGGCAAGCTCGACCCGGTGATCGGGCGCGACGCGGAGATCCGGCGCACCGTCCAGGTCCTGTCGCGGCGCACCAAGAACAACCCGGTGCTCATCGGCGAGCCCGGCGTCGGCAAGACCGCCGTCGTCGAGGGGCTGGCGCAGCGGATCGTGGCGGGCGACGTGCCCGAGTCGCTGCGCGACAAGCGGCTGATCTCCCTCGACCTGTCGGCGATGGTGGCCGGAGCGAAGTTCCGCGGTGAGTTCGAGGAGCGGCTCAAGGCGGTCCTCAATGAGATCAAGCAGTCCGACGGGCAGATCATCACCTTCATCGACGAACTGCACACCATGGTCGGCGCCGGCGCGGCCGAGGGCTCGATGGACGCGGGCAACATGCTCAAGCCCATGCTGGCCCGCGGCGAGCTGCGCATGATCGGCGCGACGACCCTGGATGAGTACCGCGAGCGCATCGAGAAGGACCCGGCCCTGGAGCGGCGCTTCCAGCAGGTGCTGGTCGACGAGCCGTCCGTCGAGGACACCGTGGCGATCCTGCGCGGTCTGAAGGTGCGGTACGAGGCGCACCACCAGGTGCAGATCTCCGACTCGGCGCTGGTCGCGGCGGCGACGCTGTCCGACCGCTACATCACCTCCCGGTACCTGCCGGACAAGGCCATCGACCTCGTGGACGAGGCTGCCTCCCGGCTCCGGATGGAGATCGACTCCAGCCCCGTGGAGATCGACGCGCTGCAGCGGATCCTCGACCGGATGAAGATGGAGGAGCTCGCGCTCTCCAAGGAGTCCGACGACGCCTCACGCCAGCGTCTCGACAAGCTCCGCGCCGACCTCGCCGACAAGCAGGAGGAGCTGAACGGCCTCGTCGGCCGCTGGGAGCAGGAGAAGGCCGGCCTGAACCGCGTCGGCGAGCTGAAGAAGAAGCTCGACGACCTGCACGGGCAGGCCGAACGCGCCCAGCGCGACGGCGACTTCGAGACCTCCTCGCGGCTGCTGTACGGCGAGATCCCCATGCTGGAGAAGGAGATCAAGCAGGCGTCCGAGGCCGCCGAGTCCCGTGGCGCGATGGTCAAGGAGGAGGTCGGCCCCGACGACGTCGCGGACGTGGTGTCGGCGTGGACGGGCATCCCCGCAGGACGGCTCCTCCAGGGCGAGACCGCCAAGCTCCTGCGGATGGAGGAGCACATCGGCAAGCGCCTCATCGGGCAGAAGGCCGCCGTCACCGCGGTGTCGGACGCGGTGCGCCGCAGCCGGGCCGGCGTGGCCGACCCCGACCGTCCGACCGGCTCGTTCCTGTTCCTCGGCCCGACGGGCGTCGGCAAGACCGAGCTGGCCAAGGCCCTCGCCGACTTCCTGTTCGACGACGAGCGGGCCATGACCCGGATCGACATGTCGGAGTACTCCGAGAAGCACACCGTCTCCCGCCTGGTCGGCGCCCCTCCCGGCTACGTCGGGTACGAGGAGGGCGGCCAGCTCACCGAGGCCGTCCGGCGCCGCCCCTACAGCGTGGTCCTGCTGGATGAGGTCGAGAAGGCGCACCCCGAGGTCTTCGACCTGCTGCTGCAGGTCCTGGACGACGGGCGCCTCACCGACGGGCAGGGCCGCACCGTGGACTTCCGCAACACGATCCTGATCATGACCTCCAACCTGGGCTCCCAGTTCCTGGTGGATCAGACGATCCCCCAGGACAAGAAGCACAAGGCGGTCATGGACACGGTGCGCGACGCCTTCAAGCCCGAGTTCCTCAACCGGCTCGACGACATCATCCTCTTCGACCCGCTGTCGAAGCTGGACCTCGCCGAGATCGTGGACCTCCAGGTCGAGCGCATGTCCAGGCGCCTGGCCGACCGCCAGCTCACCCTCACGGTGTCCCCCGCGGCCCGCGAGTGGCTGGCGGACAAGGGCTACGACCCGGTGTACGGCGCCCGCCCGCTGCGCCGCCTCGTCCAGACGGCCATCGGCGACCAGCTCGCCCGCGCCCTGCTGAAGGGCACGGTCCGCGACGGGTCGGACGTCTCCGTCGACCTGGACAAGGACGCCGACGGCCTCGTCGTCGCCCCCGCCCTGTCCCTGACCAAGTAGCCCTCCCCTACGAAGAGGCCCGTGCCCCCCGGTGCGGGCCTCACGCGTTTCCCGGCGCGGCCCTCACGCACTTCTCATTCAGGACATGGCATCCCCGACCGTCCCGCTCCGTACGATGGGCGCTGTGGCAGGTCGTGGCGGGAAGCAGAAGAGGGCGAGCGCCCAGCGGGCGAAGACGGCGCAGCGGACCCGGACTCTGCGCATGGCGGACCGCCAGGCGCAACCGTCCTCTCCCGAAGACCAGGCGCGGCCGACTTCCTCTGGCAGCCAGGCGCAACCGTCTTCCTCCGGACGCCGGGTGCAGGCGTCCTCCGTCGGACGCCGGGCGCGGCCGTCCGCTCCTGACCGCCCGGCCTGGCTCCCGGTCCTGGTCCGCGGTGCGGCCGTCCTCGTCGCCGGCTACCTCGCCGCCCTCAGCGCCCTCGTCTGCCTCCTGTCCGGAAGCGACCTCATCACCCGGGAGCCTCCCCGTACCCTCCAGGGCGTCGCCCTGATCGCCGGCGGCGCGCTCGTCCTGCCCCTGCTCCTGTACTACGGCGCCGCGACCCTCACCGCCCGTTCCTCCCCCCTCACCCGGACCTGGAAGGCGAGGCTCGGCTGGGCCCTGACCGCCTGCGCCCTGACCCTCCTCCTCCTGATCGTCCTGGACTTCCAGTTCGCGCCCTTCCCCCTGGCCGCCCTCCCCGCCGCCTTCATCGTCGGCAGGCGCACCCTCCGCGCCGCATTCGCAGGCTGCGCCCTCCTGCTCTGCCTTCTCCTCATCCTGTGGTGAACTCCCTTCCGGATACGGAGAAAGACGTGTTGACAGGACGCCGGTAATTGATGTTATTGTCGGGGACATGGAGATCTGATTCTTACGGGTTGAGCCCAGTGCCCGCGCGATGCGGGGCCCGCTCCCCTTCTCTCTGTTCACCCCTCGCCTGTGCCGTCGGCGTTCCCGGTATCGGAGCACCGTCACGTCAACGTCGGCGCAGTGCCTTTTCTCTCTTTTCCCGGTATGAGCCTGCCATTCTTCCGGTGGGTGCGGAGGTCTTTTCTTCATGCGCGACGTCAGCCGAATTCAGCGACCCCAGAACATCACCGTCCCCGGTTTCGAGAACTCGCAGGAGGCTGCTTTGCCGGTCCAGAACGCCGATAACACCGCCAGGAAGTCCCGCCGCAAGGGCATGCTCAAGGGCACCGACCGCAAGACGGCGTCCCTGGGCCGCAACGCCGCCCGCCACAACGCCCGCCGGCTGCCGACCCGGCAGATGAACAACCGCGGCGGCCGCTAGCCGCCGGAGGGTCAGGCGGGGGTGTTCATGTGCCGGGTCGGCATGCGGGGGGGGTTGTGGGGGGCGGCGTTGCGGCCCAGGGACGCCGTCTTGCGGTCGGTGCCCTTGAGCATGCCCTTGCGGCCGGACTTCCTGGCGGTGTTATCGGCGTTC
>JAFACJ010000775.1 GCA_023425615.1 Actinomycetes bacterium | reverse complement strand
ATCCGCGAGAAGATCCTGGAGATCGGCTACGACTCGTCGGCCAAGGGCTTCGACGGGCACTCCTGCGGCGTGTCGGTCTCCATCGGCGCCCAGTCGCCCGACATCGCCCAGGGCGTCGACGACGCCTACGAGTCGCGCGAGGAGCAGGCCGGCGACGACCTCGACCGCCAGGGCGCCGGCGACCAGGGCCTGATGTTCGGCTACGCCACCAACGAGACCGCGCAGCTCATGCCGCTGCCGATCACCATCGCGCACCGCCTCGCCCAGCGCCTGTCCCAGGTCCGCAAGGAGGGCCAGGTCGCCTACCTGCGCCCGGACGGCAAGACCCAGGTCACCATCGAGTACGACGGCGCGCGCGCCGTGCGCCTGGACACCGTCGTGGTCTCCTCCCAGCACGCTCCCGACATCTCCCTCAAGGAGCTGCTGACCCCCGACATCAAGGAGCTCGTCGTCGACCCGGTGCTCGCCGAGTTCGACCTCGACACCGACGGCTACCGCCTGCTGGTCAACCCCACCGGCCGCTTCGAGATCGGCGGCCCGATGGGCGACGCCGGCCTGACCGGCCGCAAGATCATCGTCGACACCTACGGCGGCTACGCCCGCCACGGCGGCGGCGCCTTCTCCGGCAAGGACCCGTCCAAGGTCGACCGCTCCGCCGCCTACGCCATGCGCTGGGTCGCCAAGAACATCGTCGCCGCCGGCCTCGCCGACCGCGCCGAGGTCCAGGTCGCCTACGCCATCGGCAAGGCCCAGCCCGTCGGTGTCTTCGTCGAGGGCTTCGGCACCGAGAAGGTCGACATCGAGAAGCTCCAGGAAGCCGTCCTGGAGGTCTTCGACCTGCGCCCCGCCGCCATCGTCCGCGACCTCGACCTGCTGCGCCCCATCTACTCCCAGACCGCCGCCTACGGCCACTTCGGCCGCCCCGAGCCCGACTTCTCCTGGGAGCGCACCGACCGCGCCGACGCCCTCCGCGCCGCCGTCGGCCTCTGACCTCCCCGAGACCCTTCACACGAGGGCCCGCACCCGATCCCAGGGCGCGGGCCCTCGGCCCTTTCCGGACGCAGAGGCCGGGTGCTTTCGCTCTCCGACGCCGTACGGGCACGGGCACCAGCCGTTCCGGCGCGCGGAATGCACGCGGTGCTTTGGTTTTCTGGTGCGCTGGATGCGCGTGGTGTCTTGGTCTTCTGGTGCGCCGGATATGTAGTGCTTTGGTGCTTTTAGTGTGCTGGGTGCGGTGCTTCGGCCTTCCAGAGCGCCGGTTATGCGTGCTGTTCTGGCACTTCTGGAGTGCTGGAGGGTGGGGTGTTCCGGACTTCTAGTGCGCCGGTTGTGTGTGGTGCTTCGGCGCTCCTGGGGCGCTGGACGTGACGGGGGGCTTTCGTCCGGGAGGGGGTCAGGGGGTGGGGATACGGGCGGGGAGGGAGCGGCCGCGGGTGTAGGCGGCGGTGAAGGTCTCGGGGGGTAGATGGGCGGTGGCCGCGGCGGTGGTGCGGCTGACCTCCAGGCTGCGGGGGTCGGAGAAGCCGTGCAGGGCGTGGGCGGTGCCCAGGAGTTCGGCGGCGCGCTCGAAGTCGCCCTGGGCCGCCGTCAGGGCGGCGCGGCCCTCCAGGAGGGTGGCGTATATCTGGTGGTGCAGGGTGAAGTCACGGGCCAGGAAGCGCTCGGCCCGGTCGTGCCAGTCGGCGGCTGACACCAGATCGCCCTCCTGCTCGGCCAGGCAGCCCAGCCGGCTGAGGACCAGGGAGCCCTCCTGGAGGATGTCGGGGCGGTGCTCTCTGGGCCCGATGAGCTCCAGCGCCTGCTCCAGCAGGCGGCGGGCCGCGGGGAACGCGCCGGCCTTGCGTTCCAGCTCGGCCAGGGCGAGCAGGCCCAGGGCCATGTGGCCGAACTCCCCGAGATGTTCGGCGGCCTCGATGCCGCGCCGGATCTCGGCGCCGCCGCGGGCGGTGTCGCCGGCCTCGGCGCGGGCGATGCCGAGGCGGATGAGGACGATGCCGCTCCGGCCGGGGCCGATCCCCTCGAGGGAGAGACGGTACGCCTCCTCGGCGAAGGCGACGGCCTCCTCGGCGCGGCCCTGGATGAGCGCCAGTTCCGTCTGCCCGGTGAGGGTGAAGAGCATGCCCCAGCGTTCGCCGAGCGCGCGGAACCCGGCGTGCGCCGTGGCGTACTCGGCCTGCGCCTCGGGGATCCGGCCGCGACCGAAGGACAGGGAGGCGAGAAAGGCGCGGCCCATGGTGCGGATCCAAGGGTCGGGGTGCGAGGTCAGCACCCGCAGGTCGTCGTCCGGGCCACCGCCCCAGGGGCCGGGGAACAGGGCGGAGACGACCGGCCTCGCCATGACCAGCACGGGATGGCGCGGCCGCGCGGGGAGCTGCGTGAGCGCCCTCTCCAGCAGCTCGGTCATCGCCTCGGAGGTGATCCCCCGTCCGCTGTCCATCGTCTCGGCGAGGAACGAGAGGGCGTCGCAGACCGCGTACGCGTCTTCCAGGCCGGGCGGCGCGGTGTCGCCCAGCAGCCCCCGGACGCCGACCGCCCAGCCGATCAGGCGCTCCTCGGAGTCGTGCAGCACGCAGGGCCACAGAAGGGCGCTGATCAGGCGCAGGGCCAGCGGCGCGTCACGGGTGTCCAGCGCGTACTGGAGCGCCGCGTCGCAGTTGTCCTGCTCGACGGTGAGCTTGGCGGCCCAGCGGAGCTGGTCGGCGCGGCGCAATCTCGGCTCGGCGTACTCGGCCAGCTCCAGGAAGCAGGCGGCGTGCGCGGCGCGGACCGGACCGCGCTCCCCTGCCTCCGCCAGGCGCTCGGCGGCGTAGGCGCGGACGGTCTCCAGCAGGCTGTAGCGCACCTCCCCGCCGCCCGGGTCGGCGGCCTGGACCAGCGACTTGTCGATCAGGGCGGCCAGGACGTCGATGGTCTCCCCGTCCGGGGCGGCGCACACCCGTTCGGCGTACTCCAGGGTCGCGCCGCCGGCGAAGACCGACAGCCGCCGCAGGACGGCGCGTTCGGGCTCCTCCAGCAGATCCCAGCTCCAGTCGACCACGGCGCGCAGGGTCTGGTGGCGGGGCAGCGCGGTGCGGCTGCCGCCGGTCAGCAGCCGGAACCTGTCGCCGAGCCGGTCGGTGATCTGGCCGAGGGACAGGGAGCGCAGCCGTGCCGCGGCCAGTTCCAGGGCGAGCGGGATGCCGTCCAGTTCGCGGCAGATCCACACCACCGCGGGCGCCGTCGCCGCGTCGACGGTGAAACCGGGCCGCACCGCGGCGGCACGGTCGGCGAACAGCCGGATCGAGGCGTACTCCAGCGTCTCGTCCGGGGCGGCGTCCTCCGGCGGCAGCGGCAGCGACGGGACGGGGCACAGGACCTCGCCGGTGATGCCGAGCGGCTCACGGCTGGTCGCCATGATCCGGACGCCCGGCGCCGCCGCCAGCACCCGGTCGGCCAGCGTCGCCACCGCGTCGAGGAGATGCTCGCAGTTGTCCAGCACCAGCAGCAGCCGCCGCGCGGACAGCACGTCCACCAGCCGCTCGGTCGGCGTGATCACCCGCACCTCGCCCAGCCGCGCCGAGTCGGCGATCCCCAGCGCCGTCAGGACCGCCTGCGGGACGTCGGCGGGCCCGCTCACCGGGGCCAGCGGCACCAGCCACACCCCGTCCGGCTGACCGTCGGCCAGCCGCGCGGCGGTCTCCACCGCCAGCCGCGTCTTCCCCCCCCCCCCCCCCCCCCGGGGGCGGGC
>JAFACJ010000742.1 GCA_023425615.1 Actinomycetes bacterium | reverse complement strand
GAAGAAGACGGGGCTGATGGTCCCTCCCGGCCTCAGCACCGGCAGGAACCGGTGCCCGTGGGGGCCTCCGACGCTGTCGACGAGGTGGTCGACGTCCCGTACCTTCTCGGTGACGTCGGTCGTGGTGTAGTCGAAGAACTCATCCACGCCCAGGTCGCGCAGGAACTCCTCGTGGCGGCCCGAGGCCACGCCGATGACATGGGCGCCCCTGGTCTTGGCGAGCTGGACGGCGAAGTGCCCGACCCCTCCGGCCGCGCCGTTGACCAGCACGGTCTTCCCCTCTTCGAGCCCGATGTGGTCGAAGAGGAACTGGTAGGCGGTGAGCCCCGCCATCGGCACCCCCGCCGCGTGCACGTGGTCGAGGCCGGCCGGCTTGGACGCCAGGTGGTAGGCGGGGGCCGTCGTGTACTCCGCGTAGGAGCGCGCCCCGTCGTTGTGCCGGGGGAAGCGCACGAGCCCGAACACCTCGTCCCCCACCTGCCATCCGCCGACCGCGGGCCCCACCTCGGCGACGACGCCGGAGACGTCGGAACCGGGGATGAGCGGCAGGTCGACCTTCGGCCGCAGTTCCTCGGGGACCAGCGGGTATCCGGACCTGACGTACCAGTCCGGCGGGTTCAGGCAGGTGGCGTGGATCCGCACCAGGACCTCGCCGATCCCCGGCCGCGGCACCGGCACCTCCTCATACCTCAGCACCTCCGGGCCGCCGTGCTCGTGCACGCGGACGGCCTTCATCGTCTCCGGCATCGCCTCTCCTCGGGTTCCGGAAAATCGGAGCAGTGATCCGCATAATAAGCGGAGCAGTGCTCCGAAAGCCAGCGATCTAGAATCCGAGTCATGGCGACCCCTCCGCGAGCCCGGCGCTCCGACGCACAGCGCAACCGCGCCCGTCTCCTGGAGGTCGCCAGGACCGTGCTGGAGGAGCAGGGCGCCCAGGCCTCCCTGCGGGACATCGCCCGCCGCGCCGACGTCGGCCTCGGCACCCTCTACCGCCACTTCCCCACCCGCGAGGCACTGCTGGCTGCGCTCCTGGGCGAGCGCTTCGACGCCCTCGCCGCCAAGGCCGACGCCCTCGCCGCCGCCCACGCGCCCTATGAGGCGCTCGACCTCTGGCTGCGCGACTACACGGTGCAGGCCGTCACCTACCAGGACCTGACCGTCTCCCTGATGGCCACCCTCAACGACGAGACCTCCCCCCTCAACGCCTCCTGCGCCACCATGCGCCAGGCCGTGGGCCGCCTTCTGCGCTCCGCCCAGGAGTCCGGCCGCGTCCGTCACGACGTCGACGGCCTCGACCTCTTCTCCCTCGTCAACTCCGTCGCCTGGATCACCGACCGGTCACCGGAGATCGCCGCCCGCCGCGACCATCTCCTCACCCTCGTCCTGGAGGGCCTCACCACGACTCCGCCGGAGCACGGCTGACCCCGCGGGCTCCCCTCACAGGCTCGGCGGCGTGTCCAGGGAGGTGAGCTCGATGTCGGGGGCGGACAGGAGGACGTCGCCCGCCAGATGGAACTCGGTGGTCTCGGCGGTCTCCAGGTCGACGGCCTGCCAGGTCTCGACGGGAAGGGGGCCCAGGTCCGTCGGATGCGGGTCGGTGGCGACGTGCGTCCAGCGCTGGGTCACGGTACGGGTGGCCAGCGCCTCTCCGGTGACCTGGACGAGGGGCACCGTCGCCGACTCGCCGGGGGCGAGGCGCAGCGCGCGGGCGATGCTGACGCGGAAGGCCGGGGACTCCCCCAGGAACGCCAGCGCCTCCGCCGCGTGCTCCCGCTCGCCGCGCACCCACAGCAGTTCGCGGCCGGCCGTGCCGCCGCGCAGCGTCCACGAGGACGTGGTGAGCTGGAGGCGGGCGGGACGCCAGCGGCTGTCCACGGTCAGGTCGACGCCGGGCGCCACATAACGCCAGCCCGCCGGGCCCGCGGCGCACTGGAACTCCTCCGGCGTCCGGGAGGACAGATGCAGATAGGCGCCGCGGGGCACGTCAGGACCCCGACCGCCACGAGGACAGGTAGTCCTCCTGGTCGGAGGTGAGGGTGTCGATGGACGCCGACATGGACGCCAGCTTCAACCGCGCCACCTCCGCGTCGATCTCCCCCGGCACCTGGGGGACGCCGGGCTCCAGGGACCCGTGGGCGCGGGCCAGCCAGGCGAAGGTGAGCGCCTGCGCCGCGAAGGACATGTCCATGACCGCCGCCGGATGCCCCTCGGCCGCGGCCAGGTTGACCAGCCGCCCCTCGCACAGCAGCACCAGGCGGCGCCCGTCGGCGAGCACGTACTCGTCGGCCTGGGGGCGGACGCGCTGCACGTCCACCGCCAGCTCCTGGAGGGCGCGGACGTCGATCTCGACGTCGAAGTGCCCCGAGTTGGCGAGGATCGCGCCGTCCTTCATGGCCTCCAGATGCACGGCCCTGATCACATCGCGGTTGCCCGTGGCGGTGATGAACACATCGCCGTGCCGTGCCGCCTCCCCCATCGGCTCCACCCGGAACCCCTGGAGCAGCGCTTCGAGCGCCTTCACCGGATCGATCTCCGTGATGACGACACGGGCCCCGAGCCCCTTGGCCCGTTCGGCGACACCGCGCCCGCAGTACCCGAACCCCGCGATGACGACGGTCTTGCCCGCCAGCAGCGTGTTCGTGGCCCGCATGATGCCGTCCAGTGTCGACTGCCCCGTCCCGTACCGGTTGTCGAACAGCCTCTTGGTGGCCGTGTCGTTCACCGCGACGACGGGGAACCGCAGCGCCCCCTCACGCGCCATCTGGTGCAGCCGGATGACCCCCGTGGTCGTCTGCTCGCACCCGCCCAGCACCGAGTCCAGCAGGTCCGTCCGCTCGGTGTGCAGGATGTTCACCAGATCGCACCCGTCGTCCACGACGAACTGCGGTGAGACGTCGAGCGCCGCGTGGATGTGCCGGTAGTAGGTCTCCATGTCCACACCGGCGCGCGCGAACACCGACACCCCGTACTCGACGGCCAGCGCAGCCGCCGTGTCGTCCTGCGTGGACAGCGGGTTGGACGACGCGACGGCGACCGTGGCGCCGCCCGCCTGAAGCGTGCGCAGGAGGTTGGCGGTCTCGGTCGTGACGTGCATGCACGCCGCGACCCGCAGCCCCTCCAGGGGCCGCTCGGCGGCGAACCGCTCGCGGAT
>JAFACJ010000733.1 GCA_023425615.1 Actinomycetes bacterium | reverse complement strand
TGAGCCGTGCCACTTCCTCCTCGTGGCCGGTCAGCCCGTACGCGCCGAGCACGGGCGCGGTCAGCCCGTCCAGGCCCGGTGGGGCGAGGGAGACGGCGACGACCTCCTCCTCGTCACGGCTCACCCGCCACGCCTGGAGCGCCACCGGACGGCCGGAACGGGTGAAGGCGCGGGAACGTGCCATACCCGAGGAGAACGCGTCGAAGATGAGAGAACGCAGCGGGCGGGGATGCGCGCCGTCCTCCTCCAGGAGATCCTCCAGCCAGGCGCTCGCCGTCGGCGTCGCCGACCTGACCTCCCCCTCGTCGCCGACGATGAGCAGGCCGGGGGCGTCACTCACCTCCCCGGTGTCCGTCCCCTCCAGGAGCAGGGCGCGGCGCAGCGCGGCGGTGACCGGACCGCTCAGCCTGGCGGCGGTGGTCTCCTCCGCCGGGCTGAACGGCGTACCGCCCGCCTCACGGCACAGCACCATCACCCCCCACAGGCTGGGGCCCTCCCGGAACGCGACACGCAGCTCATCGCCGAGGCCCTGGGGGCGCAGGATGTCGCGGTGATACCGGCTGTCGTCGAGCCTGCCGTCCACCGCCCGGCTGAGCAGCCTGGTCGCGGCGGCGCCATCCGCCAGCTCTCGCAACCCGCCCGGCTCGTCGGTCTGGAAATGCTCGATCTCGAACAGCGGCGTGAGGTACTCCGACGGGAAGCCGCCCTCGATGCATCCCCAGATGTCCAGGAGCGTGGACGGGTCGAGCTGGATGGTGCACCACACATCGGCCGGCACCCGCTCCAATATCTCAGCGGACGCCGTCTGGAGCACTTCCATGGCGCTTTGCCGCCGAGCGAGCCTCCGCTCGAACCCGGGGAGGTCGAGGAGCATACCCCCACCTTAGACGGGAGCGCCCTTACACCTTGGACACTTGTGTCGAGCGCTCGGTAGGGCGGGGGTTGAGAAGAAGGAGAGAAAACGGTAAGGGGGAACGCACGAGGCAGGGAGCCCGGGAGCGGCTCACTCGCAGGTGATGACCGCCTTGACGTGCAGGGACCCCGGTCCTCCGGTGGCCTTGCTGAGCTCGGCGTCGAGCCTGGCGACTCCGGCCACGGGATCGGTGTCGATTCCCGCGCCCGAAGTGGTGACATAACGCTCATTGGAGCCGTGGTCGACGAGTTCGGCGCTGCGCTCGTCGTTCACATTGGCGATGGTCAAGGTGTAGCGGACCTCGTCTCCTCCCCATTCCTTGGCGATGAAGCTGACACCGCCCTGCGAAGGCGGCGGGCAGTACTGCTCGGCCTGACCGGCGGTGTGATCGATCGCTCCGGCCAGCGAGAACTCGACCGGCCGGAGGTTCACGTTCGCCGGGGTCGCCTCTTCCGGAACGCACCCGGACGCCGCCATCAGCAGCCCCGCCGACAACCAGAACGACTCTCTTCGTTTCGACATACCGGGTGAGATCCCACCCGGCGGCGGCCGGTTGCCGGGACAGGTGATCTTCTTCGGGGCATGGTTCGTCCCTCGGACACGGCGCTACCATCCTCCGATGCGTCGTGTGAGCTTCGTCCTAGTCGCTGGGGTTCTGTGGGGCTCGGTGGTGCCGGTCGTGCCGGTGGGGGCCGCCGAGCCTGCACCGTGGCGGCAGGTCATGTCGACGAATCTGCGGGGGAACGACCGGTTCGAGGCGCTGGCCGTGGCCTCGCGGCGGAGCGCCTGGGTGTTCGGGACACGGGTGCGGCTGGTGGACGGCGGGCAGCGCGAGATACCCGAACTGATCGCCTACCACTGGAACGGGAAGCGGTGGACCCGGTCGAGACTGCCGTCCGGGGTGCCCGCCGACCTCCCGGACATCTACAACTCCAACCACTACTCGCCGAGCGGGCTCAGCGCCTCCTCGGAGCGGAACGCGTGGGCGGTGACGCTCGACGACGCCGGACCGCCCCGGGTCCTGCGGTGGAACGGGAGCGCGTGGAGGCTGTCGAAGGTCGCGCGCAAGGGAGGCCCCGTCGTGGCGGTCGCCGCGTACGGGCGCGACAAGGCACTCGCCTTCGGCAGGGGCGGCCGCACCTGGGTCTTCGAGAAGGGACGCTGGCGCGCGGGCAAGCGGCTGCCGTTCCCCGTCTGGCAGACGAGCTCCGACGGGAAGCGGGTCTGGGTGCAGGCGGTCGTCAAGAAAAAGCTGACCGTGGCGCGATGGGACGGAAAGTCCTGGCGGACGCTGCCCGCGACCGGCGTCGCCATCTCCTCCCCCGACGCGATCGGCGCGTTCAAAGCCTGGCCCGGAGGCCGGGTCACCGTCACCGCCAACGGAGGCACCCGAGGAGTGTTCCTCACCTGGACGGGCGGCGCCTGGTCCCGTGACCGTTCCGAGGTCGTCGCGGACAAGGTGATGCGCTGCCTGGCCGCCGACGGCCGCGGCGGCCTGTGGGCGATGCCCGACGGCCTGGAGGCGATGGACGACAGCCCGCGGACCCTCTGGCACCGCGACTCCCGGGGCCGCTGGACCCTGTCCTGGAAGGCCGCCGCGTCCGGCACCGACTCCGCCCAGCGCCCCGAGGACTGCGCCGCCGTCCCCGGCACGAAGAAGGTCTGGTCCGTCGGCGAGGACACCGAACACGACTGGGACACCGACGGCACGCTCAGAGAGCTGGTACTCGCATGAGAACGCTCCCCCCATCCACGGCGGCAGCCCTCCTGACAGCCGTGGCCTTGGTTCCGGCCTTCGCCCTGGCCCCCGCGGCCTCCGCCCCGGCCCCCGCCCACCCGGCCGTGGTTCCCGGTGCCTCGCCCGCCTTGCCAGCCGAAGCGCTCCCGGCCTCGGCCGCGTCGGTCCCGGCCGCGTCGGTCTCAGCGG
>JAFACJ010000698.1 GCA_023425615.1 Actinomycetes bacterium | reverse complement strand
CCGCTGGCTCGTCGAGACCCTGCTGCTCGACGACGGCCAGGCCGCCGAAGTCGTCGCCGTCGTCCGCCACCGGTACCCCGACATCGCCCACATGGCCCGCTACCTCGAGCGGATGCACCGCTCAGCGGACGGCACCCTCAAGCGGGAACTCCTGGACATCGTCGAAGCCGTCCAGGCCGCCGGGCAGCAGCGGGTCGACGAACCCGAACTCGAGCCGCAGGCGCCCGCGGCGTCGTCCGGCTGCCCCCACGACGTGCCGAACGCCGCAACCGTCGGCTGCCCGATCTGCGACGGGATGCAGGCGGCTCAGCAGCCCACACAGGCCCCCGACTCCGCAGACGTGACGACGTCCCGCTGTGCCGCCGGGGAACCGTCCACGGTCGCCTCAACCGCGCAGGCCGCCATCCGCGAAGCCCGCCGCAACCTCGCCCGCTCCCAGACCAACGGGCCGAAGACCACCGCCCGGAACGCCACCGTCCGCAAAGCGTCCTGATCACCAGGCGCGCCGACGCCCAACTAGACCGGCTCGGATAGTAAACGGCGGTGCTTCACAGAGACGACACGCGCTCGAGCAAGGGGAAGATCCCGGACCTTGGCCGCAACCAAGACGGCGGATCGACCGCCCGTTGTTGATTGGTTGTTGGCTCGCACCCATAAATGTAAATGCGCACTCCGCCGCCGGGCCCAAGACGACCGTGCGGAAAGCGTCGTAAGCCAGGCAACCCGCACGTCACGCCGATACCGTTCCCCGGATGGACGCAGGAGACCAGATCGCACTCGTAGCGCTGATCGTCAGCATCGCCTCGCTCGCCGTCGCCGTGTGGGCAATCCGCTACGCCAAGAGCTCAGCCAAGTCCGCCCGCGACTCCGCCAATGAAGCCGCGCGGCTCCGGCGCATCGAAGCGGACCGGCGTCACGCCGAGCTGGCGCCCAAGCCGATCGAGCGCCTGGAAGCCTGCTACGAGGGAACCCCACCCGACCTAGGCACATTCACCGAGTTCACCGTTGACGGCGCCGGCGCCTACCGGATCCAAGTCTTCGCCATCACCGACGGCACCTCACGCATACAGCTCTGCGAACCCATGCTGATCCACGCTGGTCGGTCCGTGTACCTCCAGATCGACCCTTCGCGGGAGAGCAGAGGGATCATCACGACCCGGGAGCTCCTGATCAAGTTCTGGCCGCCCCTGGAGTCCGACGACACCGACCCCTGGTCATGCCCCTGCGGTAAGCCGACCGGCGAAACCGCAGACGCGCCGGGGCACTGGGAGCAGCGCGTTCCGGTCGACTACCGTCCTGCCTTCCAGATCCTGTGACCGCCTCCGCCCCTCGAGCCTTGTCCGAAAGCCTGGAGAATCTACAGGCATTTCCGGGAGCTCGTACGTGCGGAGCTGATCCTCTACTTCCCTCAGATTCTGATGGAGGTAGGGCCCGCCACGGGTGCGGGCGGGGTCGACCTTCGACCTGGTGAAGAATCTCCACCAAGCCCAGCCCACAGTCGTGGGGCGGAAAACGGTGAAGAATCTTCACCGTTTCCAGCCCGCGGCACAGGGCGGAAAACCCATCAGAATCTGATGGGTTTTCTAGCCGAGCACCCGCACCGACAGCACCTTGCTCACCGACGGCCGATGCTGCGCCGTCCCCGCGAACCGCACCTGCCACGACCCCGACTGCTTCGGCCGCACCACCACCGCATACCGGCCAGAGGCGTCCGTCCGCGCTGAGCTCGCGTACACCCACTTCTTCGCGCCGGACTTCCGGAAGTACACCTTCACCGACCGGCCAGCCGAGCCGCTGAAGTATCCGAACTGCAGGAACGTCGACACCTTGCCGGAGACCTTCACCGACCCGCCCCGCGCCACGCTCTTCGGCTTCACCGCGGCCGTTGTCCGTGTCGCCCCCGACAACCGGAACCCACCCGTGGGGCCCTGGAGAGTCTCCGAGGTGTCCTCGGCGATCGCTGAAGTCTCCACGTTCCACCGGCCCAGGCGGCCCGCCGACCCGTCATCGAACTTGATCCTCCCCACCCAGATGCCATCCCCGTCCGGGTCGGAGAGATTTCCGTAGTTGTAGCCGCCCCCTCCCGCCGGCTTCATCTCGGCCAGGACCGTCCCATAGATCTTGCGGTCCGTCCCGAAGTCCACCGTGACCGTCACCCACGTCGACCGATCCGGGTAGACGACGACCGGGTCCGGCGACACCTTCACCCACCCTGCGGGCGCGGCCTGGACGGGAGAGGCCAGGGACCCGGCGGTCGCGACGACGGCTGCGGCGGCGAACGTGCGGATCATGGGTTGCTCCGTCTCGTCGAGGGATGAGAATCCCATTGGACGCGCCACACCTCGAGCGAGGGGAAGGGAATGACCGGGCCGTCGCCAGACCGTCACACCACCGCGACCTAACCCCGATCGAGGTACTCCCGAGCCGCGGCAACGTCCTTCGCGTCGAAGCAATCCGGCGCACCAGCGATGACCCGCGCCCACAGCCGCGCCTCATACCGCGCCTCCGGAGACTGCGGAGCGTTGAGACTTGTCGCCCGCTGCATGAACGCTTCCGCGGCCTGGCGGTCGTTCGAGCACGCCTCCGCCGACTGGTCCTGCGGGAACCCATTCAACGCCACGTACCCGGTAGCGGCGACACCGATCACGGCGAAGACCGCGACCAAGCCGATACCCACCGCCCTGCCGACCGCCACCGGCCACCTACGGTGAGGCCGGCCGCCAGCCGCTCCCTCAGCCCTGCCTCGCTCGCCCTCAAGGGGATTCGTCTCCTCGGCGTCCATGCCGCGAAGGTAGAGCCCGAACCATGACATGCCCCTCGAAAGCAGAGCATCGTGTCCAGGCCGTGAAGTACTCGGAAGGCGTTGATCTCACCTGCGAACGACCGCTTCGCCGTCGGATCGCCACGCCGTCGAGATAGAGATCATTTCGACGGAGAGCAGAGGTTGCTCTGCAGGCTGGTTCATTCGAACTAATTCTCGGGGTAGTCGCACACACGGAGTGCTCACCATGCATGATCCGAATGCGCGCCGCCACCGGGGCGGGCCCGAGCATGACTAGAGGTGCGCCAGATGAACTACGGCAAGAACCTGCCCTCACAGCTCGCTGAGCGATACCGGCGCCTGGAACGAGCGAACTTCGCAGACGCCGGCCAAGAAGTCCGCATGTTCCATGCTTGGGTATCGGGGCAGCCCTTGCTACGCAGCATCCTCGAAGAGGCGGCAGGGGCAGAGGACGATCTAGACCTTGAGGAGTTCCTCCAACTGCTGCGCAGTAACTCCAGATTCCACTGGGGGACGAGCAGAACCGAGGGCGGCAGGGCAACGCTGATCTGGAAATGGATCGAATACGCCCTCAAACGTGACGAGACAGCCAGTGACCCTACGAGGTTCTCTCTCGAATGGACCAACGGGGTCAGCGTCGAGCGCAACATCACCCATCGGTGGCAGGACTTCGCTCAACGTGTCCTAGCACCACTGTTCGAGTACTGGCTCGACCGGATCTCCGACGCAAGCAACACGATCTACGTGCTGGAGCGCTACGTCCGCCGGGTCGAGTGGTTCGAGCGTGAGCAGCTCCACGCGGAGGCGATGGCCGACACGCAGAAGATGGAGGAGGTCTACGACCGCGACCTGCGGAAGTTCCTCTTCAGCGAAGGCATCAACATGCCCTACTCCCAGGCCCAGTCGCCTGCTGGCACGTCGGATGTTCTTTTCGACCTCGACGGCGAGGACCCGTTCGTCGGCGAGGTCAAGCTGCTGGACATGAAAGACCGCGGCCGGCGGGAACTCGGCAAGGGGCTACACCAGGCGGTCCAGTATGCGATGGACCACGGGAAGTCCTTCGCCTATCTGGTCATCATCAACCTGACCGGCCGTGTGCTCGATCTCCCGAACGAGAGCGAGAGCAAGACCGGGTTCCCCTTCGTCACCGTGTCGGGTGTCCGTGTCCACCTCATCCCCGTCCGGGCGCTGCCGCCCGTCACCAGCGCGAGCAAGCTGGGCAAGGCTCAGCCCATCAAGGTGACCCTCGACCAACTCGTCGACCCTGATGTCGAGGATGACGATGCTGAGGTCTGAGCCGCTAAGACTGCGGCCTCCCACGGGAGGCCGCGCGTTCCGATCCGCAATGTACGCCCCCGCCGCGGCCTGCCCCGGAGCGTGGCACACGGCACCTCTGATGGCACTGTGATGGCACCAAGCGCCCCAGCCCGCCCCCGACGATCCCCAACGGGCCCCAACGACGAAAGGGCCCTGACCAGCGGTGAGACGTCCTAGGACATCGCCGCCAAACAGGGCCCAACGGGGCGGAACGGTCTGCTAATGCGGTTTGGGTGCAAGCCCATCGCGAGTTCAAATCTCGCCACCTCCGCCACCGGTCAGGCCCGCCACACGAACTCGTGTGGCGGGCCTGGTCGCTTTCCGGCCTGTGGTCGGGCCGGCTCTTTCGGGGTCCCAGAGCGCGGATTCGAGCCGCTCGTCGGCGTCCTGAATCCGCGGTGGGGTGACGATCGTGTGGGACGCCGTGGGCGTTCGGGCAGGTGTTCGCTCAGCGGGGGCTTCCGGAGGTGAAGACGGCCTCCGTGTCCCAGAAGCCGTAGCGGCCGGCGGCCCACAGGGAGGTCGTGCCCGGAACGAGGGCCATGTCGTAGAAGGTTTTGTTCGTCGCGACCGCCTCCCACTGGCCGGAGGGGAGGCGGTGGTACAGGAAGGGCGAGCCTGGGGGGTTCTCGTCCCAGAGAAGGCCGCCGCTGTGGCCGGAGAGCCAGAGGCCGCCGCGTCCATCGGAGGAGATCAGGCTGACGTGGGAGTGGACGGAGGGCAGCGGTACGAGTTCACGGCTCCAGTACCCGCCGTTCCAGTGCAGTAGATGGGTCGCGGCGGATTCGTCACTCGTGTACTGCTCGACCGTCATCCAGATCTCTCCGGTCGGCCCGTCCTCCAGTTCGCCGAGCGCGACCTCATGGCCCTTGATGGACTCTGGCAGCACATCGACAGGGACTCTCGTCCAGACCTTGCCGTTCCATCGGAGCAGTTCCTGCCCCGCCGGCCGCGAACCGAGCGCGTACTGCCGGGAGAAGTCGGACAGGACGAGTTCGCTCTCCTCCTCCGTCCAGGTGCGCCCATCGAACTTCCAGTGCACCTCGGTGTTCTCGTCCTCGGACTCCGACACCCCGGTGACGAGCGCGGCACCGCCGCCGAGCGCCTTGACCTGAGGGAATCCATCCGTCTCGGACTCTCGCCTGACGACCTTCCACGCCTTCCCGTCCCAGCGCAGGACGAAGAGAACCTCCCCGATGTACCAGCTACCGACGGCCCAGCCCTCGTCCGCCGAGACGAAGTCGACGTCATGGATGATCCCCTTGATCCCCCGGGGAAGGGGGACCTCCCGGATCCTCCTGCCGTCCCAGTGGAACGACGCAGGCCAGTCAACGCCCAGGCGCTCGCCGAAGAACCAGGTGTCGCCTCGGCCGACCGTCTCGATGAGATCCACCAGGAACTTTCCGGTTTCCTGATGCACCCTCCACCTGGACACGGCGGCACCGTCAGAGGCGGTGGCGAGGAGAAGAACGACCAGCGGCAGAACACAGCCGAGCAGTTTCTTCACGTGGTCGACTCCAGATCGGGGGATGGCCGCCGATCTTACAGCAGCCGCCGGTCGGTTCCGGATCATTCCGAACTCGTCCCATCAATGCGATCCCGTTTTCCCGCAGGAAAGGAAAGCGCGCATGTCATGCACCACCCGGATCCTGGAACGGTGGTCCTGGCCGTACAGGCCGCACAGGGATTCGACTGCCAGCTGTGATTGACCGACCACGGCGACCAGAGTCCGTTTCAGGCAGCCTTTCCGCGAGGGCGGCCAGAGCCGCAGTGCCTTCAACGGAAAGCTCAAGTCCCTGGGACCGGCCCCTCGGTTCGAAGTGACCGTGACCAGGCCCCCGCCTCGTCGGCTGTCGCGGAGCGGAGTCGCTGGGCGTCCATGCGGGCACTCCTGTGCTGGTCCGCGCCCGCGAAGCGTTCGCCCACGACATTCCGGTGACGTATGCCGAGCCGGGTCGTTCACCCGACCTCCTCGGCAGAACCCATTTTCTTGACCTCCTCCCCTTAGGGCCTTGAGCTTTGATTTCTCTCCCCTTAAAAGCAAAAAGTCCTCAGGAGATGTGGGGTTCTCCTGAGGATGCGGTGCCCATGGGGTCTGGGCCTGTCTCCAGGTGTCCATCGGTGTGGATCAAGACGTGCGTGGACGTTGGTGGAGCTGGCTCGCATGCCCTGCTCATGTGGCCGGGGAGGAGAGGGTCAGGCCGGCGGGGACGGATCGGTGGGCTTGGTTCAGGGAGGACAGGAGGGCGGGGCGGGCGCCTTCGCCGTTCTGGCGGACCCAGGTGCGGGCGGCGACGCTCCAGCAGGTGGTGGTGAGGCGGGCCAGCACGTTGAGGCGGAAGTCGTCCTCGGGGAGGTGGAGTTTGTCGGCCAGGAGGGCGGTGGCCCGGTCCTCCACTCCGGTGCGGTGGTGGTCGACGTAGGCGAGGAGGGCGGGGGCGGTGAGGACCAGGCGGCGGGTCGCCAGGTAGCGCCCGTCCCAGCCGGGGTCCAGGGCGGTGACGGTGTCCGACAGGCAG
>JAFACJ010000679.1 GCA_023425615.1 Actinomycetes bacterium | reverse complement strand
ACGCCGACGGCGCCGCCGCGCTGGCCGGGCGCGGTGTGCTCCTCGACGCGCGGGCCCCCGAACGCTACCGGGGCGAGACCGAGCCGGTGGACCCGCGCGCCGGGCACATCCCCGGTGCCGTCAACGCCCCGACCGGCGGCAACCTCGGACCCGGCACGGCGTTCCTTCCGGAGGCCGACCTCGCCGCGCGGTTCCGCGCGCTGGGCGTCACCCCGGACACGGAGGTGGGCGTGTACTGCGGGTCGGGGGTGACGGCGGCGCACACCGTCTACGCACTGGAGCAGATCGGGGTGCGGGCGGCGCTCTACGCGGGATCGTGGTCGCAGTGGTCCGCCGATCCCGGCCGTCCGGCGGCCACCGCGTAATCCACTTGTGGAAAACGGAGAAGGCGTTACCCTCCCCGCAGGGGCCGTGGTGGCGCGCGCCGGGTCCCGCAAGGGGGCTGGGCAGCGGAATGGGCGAGGTGCGGACGGCCGAACGGTTCGTTCTGCTCAACCTGGCCTTTCTCGCGGTCCTCGGGGGCCTGGGGAACCTGATGTCCCCCCGCTGGGAGCCGGAGGTCAGGTCCTGGCCCTATCTGGTGTGGGTGGCGGCGGTGTTCCTGTCGCCGCTGGTGCAGGTGTTCATCTCCCTGCCGCGGTTCGCGCGGCTGCGTGAGCGGCACCGCTGGACGCTGTACGGGCTGGACCTGCTGCTGTGCTACGGGCCGGTCCTCACCCCGCTGCACTTCCAGGCCAACACCGGCTATCCGATGGCCAGCACGCTGCTGCTGTTCCGCGGGAGGTGGCGCTGGGCCGCCGTCGTGGCGCTCTTCGCGACGGCGGTGTGCGTCGACTTCCTCTTCTGGCAGGAGAACGCGTTCGGCCGCGCCCGGGAGGAGCACGTCGTCTACTGGCTGCTGAACAACGTCGGGGTGGGCGTGCAGGTCTACACGGTGTCACGGCTGGCGGGGGTGACGCACCGGGTGCACACGACCCGCCAGGAGGTCGCCGAGACGATCGTCCAGGACGAGCGGGGGCGGGTGCGGCGCGACGTCCACGATCTGCTCGGGTTCAGCCTGACGGTCATCATCATCCGCCTGGAGGTGGCGCTGCGGGCGCTGCGCCGGGGCAGGGCGGAGGAGGAGCTGCGTACCGCGCACGAGCTGGTCGAGCAGGCGCTGGCCGAGGTGCGGACGGTCGCCGACGGGACGCCGATCACGTCGCTGGCGGCCGAGGCGGCGTCGGCGCGTGAGGCGCTCGCCTGGGCGGGCGTGGCGGCGGAGGTCAAGGTGACGGGCGTCCCCGAGGGGAGGGCGGACGAGGCGCTGGCCTATGTCCTGCGGGAGGGCGTCACCAATGTCCTGCGGCACAGCAAGGCGAGCCGGTGCCGGATCGAGGCGTCGGAGACGGCGGTGCGGATCGTCAACGACGGAGCGGCCCCCGTACCGAGTCAGGGCAAACCCGGCGGATCCGGGTTGAAGGGGCTCCAGGCCAGGCTCGCGCCCCTCAAAGGCGACATCGACGCCCGGCTGGAAGGCGGAGAGTTCACCCTCACCGCCACGCTTCCCGCCCGGAGCCGGAGGCTGCGGGTGGGGCGCTGGGACCGCGTCGCCCCGCTGCTGACGATGAGCCTGTGCGTGTCGGTGTTCCCCTACCTGTACCCGGGCACCTGGCGGCAGTTCGGCACCGTCCCGGTCCTGGCCACGCTGGTCTTCGACGTGCTGGTCTACGGGACGCTGCTGTGGCTGGGCACCGCCCGCAGGCCACCGGTGGCCGCGGGCGTCGCCGTGCTGGCGGCCCTGGCGGTGCTCCCGCTGCCGCTCGGCCTGGCGCTGTGGAGCCAGACGTTCGTGGTGGGCGGCGCCGTCCTGTTCTTCCTGCGGGGCCCGGCCGGCTGGATCCCTGCGCTGCTGTGCGCGGTGGCCGGCGTGTGGACCGAGGCGGTGGCCGAGGGCGTGCCGTGGTCGCCGGCCGCGGCCGGACTGCTGCTGACGGGGCTCCTCACCCAGCTCTACGGCCAGGTCCTGATCTTCGCGGCGATCCTGCTGCCCCGGCTCGTGGCGGAGCTGAAGGAGGCGCGCACCGATCTGTCGGCGGTGACCATCGCCAAGGAACGTGCCAGGTTCGGGCTGCATCTGCGCGACCGCCTGGGCTCCAGCCTGTTCACCGTCCTGCGGGCGCTGGAGCGGGCGAGGACGGGCGAGAACGCCGAGCAGGAGCTGGCCGAGGCGATCTCCCACGCGCGGAGCACCTCGCGCCGCATCAGGGAGATCGCCGGCAGGGGCGACGGTACGGAGAACGTCTGGGAACCGCAGGGAACGTCCGGGTAGTAGTTTGCTCAGGTGAGCGCGACGATCGTGGTGAGGGACCTGGCCGCCGGCTACGGGGACCGGATGCTGTTCGAGGGGCTGGACCTGGTGATCGCCCCGGGCGACGTGATCGGCCTGGTGGGTCCGAACGGCGCCGGGAAATCGACGTTCCTGAAGATCCTGGCGGGGCTGCTCGCCCCCGAGGAGGGCGGCGTCCAGGTGAGCCCCGCCGACGGCGTGGTCGGCTATCTGCCGCAGGAGCCCGAGCGGCGGCCGGGGGAGACGGTGGGGGAGTTCCTGGCCCGCCGCACCGGCGTGGCGCCGGCGCAGCGGGAGTTCGACATGGCCACCGAGCGGCTGGGCGCCGGCGCGCCCGGCGCCGATGAGGAGTACTCGGCGGCGCTGGAGCGCTGGCTGGCGCTGGGCGGCGCGGACCTGGACGAGCGCGCCGAGGAGGTGGCCGCGGAGCTGGGCCTGGAGATCGGCCTCGACCAGGAGATGACCTCGCTGTCGGGCGGCCAGGCAGCGCGCGCGGGCCTGGCGAGCCTGCTGCTGAGCCGCTACGACGTCTTCCTGCTGGACGAGCCCACCAACAACCTCGACCTGGACGGCCTCGACCGGCTGGAGCGCTTCGTCAAGGGCCTGCGCGCGGCGACGGTCCTGGTCAGCCACGACCGCGAGTTCCTCGCCCGCACGGTCGACCGGATCGTGGAACTCGACCTCCCCCAGCGGCGGGTCAACGTCTACGGCGGCGGTTATGAGTCCTACCTCGCCGAGCGGGAGATCGCCCGCCAGCACGCCCGCGCGGAGTACGAGGAGTACGCGGGGAAGCTGGAGACGCTGCGCGAGCGCGCCCGCACCCAGCGGGCCTGGATGGACAAGGGCGTCAGGAACGCCCGCCGCAAGGCCACGGACAACGACAAGCTCCTCGCTCATTTCCGCGGGGAGACCAGCGAGAAGCAGGCGGCCAAGGCACGGCAGACCGAGCGCGCCATCGAGCGCCTGGAGGAGGTGGCCGAGCCGCGCAAGGAGTGGGAGCTGCGGATGGAGATCGCGGCGGCGCCGCGGTCGGGCGCCGTCACCGCGACGATGCGCCAGGTCGTGGTGCGGCTCGGCGACTTCACGCTCGGCCCGGTGGACCTGCAGATCGGCTGGGCGGAGAAGGTGGCGATCACCGGCCCGAACGGCGCCGGCAAGTCGACGCTGCTGGCGGCGCTGCTGGGCAGGCTGGAACCGGACGAGGGCTCGGTCTCGCTCGGGCCCGGTGTCGTCGTCGGCGAGGTCGATCAGGCGAGGGGGCTGTTCGAGGGCGACGAGCCGCTGCTGGAGGCCTTCCAGCGGCATGTCCCCGAGCTGGTTCCCGCCGACGTGCGGACCCTGCTGGCCAAGTTCGGCCTCAAGGCGGAGCACGTCCTGCGCTCGGCGGCCACCCTCTCCCCGGGGGAGCGCACCCGTGCCGCGCTGGCCCTGCTCCAGGCGCGGGGGGTGAACCTGCTGGTGCTGGACGAGCCCACCAACCACCTTGACCTTCCCGCGATCGAGCAGCTGGAGTCGGCTCTCGCGCACTATCCGGGCACGCTGCTGCTGGTCACCCACGACCGCCGGATGCTGGAGGCGGTGCACACCACCCGGCGGCTGCGCGTGGAGCAGGGGCACGTCACGGAGCTCGTATAGATATGAACCGAATTGGCGGTTCTTGCGTCTGAGGGTGCGTGAACGAGTTCCTCGACATCGTGCTCGCCCCTCCGACCGTGGTCTTCACCGTGCTCCTGGTGCTGGTCGTCGGTTACTGGGTGCTGGCCATCGTGGGACTCGACTTCCTGGAGACCGACACCGACCTGCTCGGCGGGATCGGCCTGCGCGGCGTCCCCTCGTCCATCGTGGTCTCGCTCATCGTGGCGTTCACCTGGTTCCTGTGCCTCGCCGGGTACGCCTACGCCGACGACCTCCCCTGGGACGGCGGCCCGGTGCGGCTCCTGATCGTGCCGGTCGCGCTGGCCGGCGGCTGGCTGGCCACCCGGCTGCTGCTCAACCCGCTGCGCTATCTGCTGCCCGAGCCGAAGGTGCCCTCCCGCCACGACTTCATCGGCCGGATGTGCGTGATCAGGACCGGCCGGGTCACCCCCCACTTCGGCCAGGCCGAGGTCCACTCCGAGGACGGCTCCTCGGCCGTGCTCCAGGTGCGCCAGCAGGGGAACGACGCGCTGGCCGCCGGCTCCACCGCACTGATCTTCGAATACGACGCCGAGGGCGAGTTCTTCTGGGTGATGCCCTATGACGCGGATCTCGACCCCCACAAGAAGGGCTTCTGATGGACGCTGTATCCACCGGTCTGGCGGTGCTGGCAGGTGTCGTCCTGCTGATCGTCATCGGCCTCGTCTTCGTGCTCAGCAGGCTGTTCCGCAAGGTCGAGCAGGGCAAGGCGCTGATCATCTCGAAGGTGAAGAAGGTCGACGTGACCTTCACCGGGGCGGTCGTCCTGCCCATCTTGCACAAGGCCGAGTTCATGGATATCTCGGTGAAGACCATAGAGATCGCGCGTACCGGCCGTGAGGGGCTGATCTGCCGCGACAACATCCGCGCCGACATCCGCATCACCTTCTTCGTGCGGGTGAACAAGACGGTCGAGGACGTCGTGAAGGTCGCGCAGGCGATCGGCACCACCCGCGCCTCGTCCCAGGACACCCTCCAGGAACTGTTCAACGCCAAGTTCTCCGAGGCGCTGAAGACCGTCGGCAAGCAGCTTGACTTCGTCGACCTGTACACCAAGCGCAACGAGTTCCGCGACCAGATCATCCAGGTGATCGGCACCGACCTCAACGGCTACAGCCTGGAGGACGCCGCCATCGACTACCTGGAGCAGACCCCGGTCGGCC
>JAFACJ010000621.1 GCA_023425615.1 Actinomycetes bacterium | reverse complement strand
AACCTCGCGAAGGGGATCTCCCCGGTGCCGGACGCCATGATCCCGTCCAGGTCCCAGAGCCGTGCGGATGCGTCTCTGCCCGCGCTGGCGAGGAGCGCGCCGTCGTGGCTGAACGCCACCGCGTTCACCCAGTCGGTGTGCCCGCTCAGCACGCGGCGGGTCGGACGGTTCGAGGCCGCGGGGGCCGACGGGAAGGCCGAGGTCCGGGTCGAGCGCGGCGGACATGAGGTGGCGAGCCAGTCGTGTTCGGTGACGCGGTCGCCGGGGGCGGCGTGGACGTGGCCCAGCATGCCCGCCTTCGCGGGCGCGTGCAGATGCCAGAGCGCGCTGTCGGCGGCGCGGACGACGGCGAGCGGGGCATCGGCCGCGTAGTTCTCGCCGGGCCGTATGAGCCAGCGCAGGAGTTTGGCGGTGCCTCCCGGAATCTTCCAGCGCAGGGGGACTTCGCCGGAAGGCGGGGCGTCCGGGGGGAGCACGCGGGTCGGCCGGTGTGCGGCGTGGGCGGCGGCGCCCTGGACGACGGCGAGGTCGGGGTCCAGGGCGGCGCGGATGGGGAGGCCCAGTGACTTCTCCACGGTGGCGGCGACGACCGGCATGCGGGAGGCGCCGCCGGACAGGAGCACGGCGGTGACCTGGTCGGCGGTGACCTCGCACCGCTGGAGGAGGTCGCGGCAGCAGGCAAGGGTGCGGTCCAGGACGGGCCGGACGAGCTCCTCCAGGGCGGCGCGGTCCAGCGCGTAGGGCGGGGCGAGGGGGGTGAGGAAGTCCTCGGTCCAGTCGGTGTCGGTGAGCTGGTGCTTGAGGCCGCGCACCAGGTCGCCGAGGGCGAGGTTCATGCGCATACCGGGCAGGCCGCCCGTGGCCAGCAGGTCCGTCAGCTCCGCGTCGGCGGTGGTGCGGACGCGGCCGGTCAGGAGGGCGTCGATGTCACGGCCGCCGCAGTCGTCGAGCGCGGCGTGGCCCAGGACGTCGAAGCCGGGGGAGTCGCGGGTGAAGCGGACGAGCGCGGCGTCGAAGGTGCCGCCGCCGAAGTCGTGGACGAGCACCAGGTCGCCGGGTGCGAACGCACCGGACCCGGTGGGGGCGAGGGCCGCGGCGACGGGCTCGGTCAAAAGCTCCACCTCGGCGAACCCGGCCGCCTCACCCGCGGCGATCATCGCCTCCCAGCGCGGGTCGCCGGGCCGGTAGGAGGCGGGGACGGTCAGCAGCAGCCGTTCCACCGGCTCGGGGATGAGGGTGCGGGCCTGGACGGCGAGCGCCCGGATGGCGGCGGCCACCAGCTCACCGGCGGTGAAGGAGCGCTCGCCCAGCAGGATCGGCGCGTCCTGGCCGAGGTCGCGTTTGAACTCCGCGCGGTAGAGGGACGGGTCGCTGCGCTTGCGGCGTTCGGCGGCGGTGCCGACCAGCAGCCGTTCCCCGTCCAGGCAGACCGACGACGGCCACGAGTACGAGCCGCTCCCCGGCTCCTTGACCGGCTGCGGGCCGCCGTCCGTGACCAGCGAGGCCGAGGACGAGGTCGTGCCGAAGTCCACCACGAGTATCGGATCCGCCACCGGTCAGCTCCCAGATCGACGGGTATGTCGGCTGAGCCGGATGCTAGGGCGAACGCCGCTTCCCGTACCCCTCAGATGAGGGAATCCGTCGGTGGCGTCACGGCGGGAAGGGAGACGGTCAGTCCTTGCCCATGAGGTCCTCGGCCGACAGGTGCTCCACGGTGACGCCGGTCTCGGTGAACGTGCGGGTCACGTATCCCGAGGAGTACACCCACAGGATCCGCAGGGGCCCGTCGCCCACGTTGCGGAACAGGTGCGGGATGGGCGAGGGGATGTAGGTGGTGTCATACCGGGTGAGGCGGGTGGTCTCGCCGTCCACCCACACCTCGGCCTCGCCTTCCAGAACGGTGACGTGCTCGTCGCAGTTGTGCGAGTGCAGGGGCGCGCCGCATCCCACGGGGTAGACGCTCATCCCGCTGGTGATCTTGTTCTCGCCCGCCGCGGCCGGCGTCGTGATCAGCGGCGTCGTGACGACCGAGCCGCCGCGGTCAAGGAGCGGGACCTCGGCCGCTTTGATGATCACCGTCACTATTGCCTCCTTTGTCGGAACTGTGCGCCGTTCGAGGTTAGAGCCGATGACCGGTGACTACGGTCACAAGACGTGCAGGTTTACCTTGCATTGGGCGCTATGTGACTGACCTCGACCTGGTTGTACGGTCATGCGAAACCACCCCTTCCCGAGTGGTCGGGATCACAGGCAAAGGCGCTAGTAACAGATCATGAGACTTCCCATCCTTGCCCCCGAAGACATGAACGACCGTCAAAAGGAGATCGCCGAGCGCATCGCCGGGCGCCGTGGAGCGGTCCGCGGCCCCTTCCGGGTGTGGATCCAGAGCCCGGAACTGTGCGACCGCGTGGAATCGCTCGGGGCTTTCGTCCGGTTCGAGTCCAGCCTTCCGCTGCGGCTGCGCGAACTGTCCCTTCTGATGGCGGCCCGGCACTGGGACGCGCAGTACTCCTGGAACGCCCACGTCGACAAGGCCGTGGAAGCCGGCATCCCCGCCGAGGCGGTCCAGGCGATCGCCGAGAAGCGTGAACCGGTGTTCGACCGGGAGGAGGACACCGCCTTCTACGACTTCTGCCACGAACTCCTGGAAGAGCACTTCGTGCGGGAGGAGACCTTCCGCGCCGCCGAGAAGCACTTCGGCGCGCAGGGCCTGGTGGACGCGGTCGGCTCCCTCGGCAACTTCAGCATGCTCGGCATGTGCCTCAACGCGTTCCAGGTCGACCTCCAGCCCGACCGCACCCCGCCCTTCCCCGACATCCGCGGTCACGCCCGGGTGTGATCGCGATGCCCGACTCCGTGACCAGCAGCGGATCCGACGCGATCATCCGCGTCCACGGCGTCACCAAGAGGTTCGGTGGCGCGGTGGCGCTCAAGGACGTCTCCCTGGAGATCCACCCGGGTGAGATCCACGCCCTCATGGGAATGAACGGCGCCGGCAAGTCGACACTGGTGAAGATCCTCTCCGGGGTGCAGAACCCCGACGAGGGCCACCTGGAGATCGCCGGCAGGGCGCAGAGCCAGCTGACCTCGCGGCAGGCCCGCAAGCAGGGCATCGCGATCGTCCCGCAGCGGCGGGAACTGGTCATGAGCCTCACGGTCGCCGAGAACATCATGCTCGGGGCGCTCCCCAGCCGCGGCTCCCTCGTGCGCTGGAAGTCGGTGGCGGAGTCGGCGCGCAGGGCACTGCACGACCTGGGCATCGACATCGACGTGGACACCCCGGCCGGTGACCTCACGGTCGCCGAGCAGACCATGGTCGAGGTGGCGCGCGAGGTGTGCCGCGGCGGCAGGGTGCTCATCCTCGACGAGCCGACCGCCTGCCTGGGCGCCGAGGCCGCGGACCAGATCCGCGCCCTGGTGCGCAGGCTCCGCGACGGCGGCGTCGCCGTCATCTACATCTCGCACCACATCGACGAGGTGCTCGACCTCGCCGACCGCATCACCGTCATGCGTGATGGAAGGGTCGTGTGCAGCAGGGTCGCCGGGGAGACGGACGAACGGGGGCTCGTCCGGGACATGGTCGGCAGGGAGGTGGTCTCCAGCCGTCCGGAGCGCAAGGCCACGGCGCAGGAGATCGGGCTCAGCGTCCGTGACCTGAGCCTGGGCCGGCACATCGAGGGGTTCAGCGTCGAGGTGCGCAAAGGCGAGATCGTGGCGGTGCTCGGACCGGCGGGCGACGCCCAGTCGCGCCTGTTCGACCTCCTGTCGGGACGCCGCCGCCCCGACCGCGGCACGCTCACCGTCGACGGCAAGGCGGTCCCGTTCGGGAAGGTCTTCCACTCGCTGAACAGCGGCCTGCGGTGCGTGACGGGCGACCGCCGCGCCCTCGGGCTGATCCACGGGCTGTCCATCGATGAGAACCTGATGCTCGCCAAGGACCGCATGGACCGCAGGCGGCTGCACCGCCGCGGCGCCCTCACCCGGCGCGCGGAGCCGCTCCGCGATGACTACCGGGTGGTGTCGCTGACGCGGAACCCGCCGGTGGGAAGCCTTTCGGGGGGCAACCAGCAGAAGGTACTGCTGGCCAAGTGGCTGGGCACCGATCCGGTGGCGTGCCTGCTGGAGGACCCGACCAACGGGGTGGACGTCGCCGCCATGGCCGACATCCACGCCCTGATCGACTCGCTGGTGGAGAAGGGCGTGGCGGTACTGCTGGCCTCGTCGTCAGCAGAGGAGGTGATGCGCCTCGCCGACCGCGTGATCGTCATGCGCGGCGGCCGGGTGATCACCGAGTACGCCATCGCCGACGTCACGCGTGACGACCTCGTCGCCAGCGTGCTAGGAGGAGAACTCTCGTGAGTGTTGACTCGACGGTCCAGGCCGGCGGCGCCGCCGCGCCGAAGGAGCGGGCGGCACGGCAGCGGCCCCGGTTCCTGCGCGCCTTCCCGCAGTACGCGGGACTGGTCGTGGTGCTGGTGGCGATCGTCATCTTCGCCGCCGTGCGGTCCGACGCCTTCCTCACCTCGACGAACCTGCTCAACGTGCTGCGGCAGATCAGCGTCATGGCGATCATCGCGGCGGGGCTGACCCTGCTGATGACCGCGGGGGGCATGGACTTCTCGCTGGGCAGCAATGTCGCGGTGACCGTCGCCGTGGGCGCCCAGCTGATCGTGCACGACAAGCCCATGTGGCAGGCGATCGCGGTGTCCATGGTGATCGCCGCCTTCATCGGCCTGGTGAACGGGCTGGTGGTGACGTTCACGAAGGTGGCGCCGTTCGTCGTCACGCTGGCGACCGCGACCCTGCTCGACGGTGTCGCCCTCCTGGTCATGGACGGCCAGAGCGTCTCCATCGGCACCCACCTGTTCGAGCTGGGCAACGGCACCTTCCTCGGCCTGCCCAACCTGCTGATCCTGGCGCTCCTGGTGCTGGGCGGCACCGCGCTGGTCATGCGGTTCACCACCTTCGGGCGCGACGCGTTCGCGATCGGCGGTAACGAGGACGTCGCACGGCTGAGCGGTATCAGCGTCTCGCGCAACAAGCTCATCCTCTACACCCTCGGCGGCGTCCTGTCGGGGCTGGCCGGGATCATGCTGCTGTCACGGCTGGGCGCCAGCAGCCCCGGCACGGGTGGTCTGCCGCTCCAGCTCAACGCGGTGGCGGCCGTCGTCATCGGCGGCACCTCGCTGGAGGGCGGCAAGGGGACGATCTTCGGCACGACCCTGGGGATCATCCTGCTGGGCATCGTCGCCAATGTGCTGAACCTGCTGCAGATCTCCAGCAACTACCAGCTCGTCGCGGTCGGCGCGGTACTGCTGGTCGCCGCCATCGCCAACCAGCTGCAAAACCGCCGGCGCTGAGCCGCACCCTGATTTCCGCCCCGCTTTTCACCCCCCCACCCAAGAAAGGGGCTTTGCCATGCCCTCGATATTCCGTCCCCTCGGCGCCGCCGTCGCCGTCGGCGCGCTGCTCCTGGCGAGCGCCTGCGGTTCGGACTCCGGCGGTGAGTCCGCTGACGGCTCGGTGAAGATCGGCTTCGTGAACGGCGCCAACACCGAGTTCCACACCTGCCTGCTGAAGTCCATCACCCATGAGGCCGAGGCGAACGATGTCGAGCTGCTGACCGCCAACTCCAACCAGAACCCCGGCACGGAGCTGTCCAACATCGAGGACATGATCTCCCGCCAGGTGGACGCGCTGGTGGTGCAGACGGTCAACGTGGACGCGCTGGAGAACGACATCGCCAAGGCCAAGGCCGCCAAGATCCCGATCTTCCTGACGTCCGTGATCACCGATGACCCGTCCCAGATCCTGGGCGCCGCCGTCGTCGACCTCAAGACGGTCGGCAAGCTCGACGCCGAGTGGGTGGCCAAGGACGCCGGAGGCAAGCCCGCCGAGGCCGCCGTCATCGCCGGTGCCCCGGGCGCCGCCTCCGACCTGCTGGCCGGCGGCTTCAAGGACAACCTGCCCGCCAACGTCAAGCTGGTGGCCGATCAGCCGGGCATGTTCAACCGGGCCAAGGCCCAGGACGTGGCCGAGAACATGATCCAGGCGAACCCGGGCCTTGACTATGTGTTCGTCGCCAACGAGGAGATGGCCTTCGGCGCGCTGAACGCCTTCCAGGCCGCCAAGGCGAACGTCAAGATCGTCACCACCAACGGCACCAAGACGGGCCTGGAGGCGGTCAAGGACGGGCGGTTCGCCGCCACCGTCGCCAACTCGCCGACGGTCACCGGACAGCTCGCCGTCAAGAACACCCTGGCCCTGCTCAAGGGCGGCCAGGCCGACAAGATCGCGCAGGTCCCGATCACTTTGATCACCAAGGACAACGTGGACGAGGCACCGCAGTACTGCCTGGGCGAGTGACATAAGCCACTATCCTGGCGCCGATATTCGGACAGAATTCCCCGAGGGGGAGGAAGCACCTTAATCCTCCCCCTCGTTTTCCCGTTGGAGGAGCCCCCATGGACCGCCTGCTCGTCATGCGCAGCTTCGTCACCGTCGCCAAGGGCGGCAGCTTCAGCGGAGCGGCCAAGATCCTGGGCACCTCGGGGTCGCTCATCTCCCGGCATGTCGCCGATCTGGAGAAGCAGGTGGGCGTCAGGCTGGTCAACCGCACGGCACGCTCGGTCAGCCTGACCGAGCCGGGGCTGCGCTACAGCCGGTTCGCGCAGCGGATCCTCGATGAGATCGACGATGAGGACTCCAGCATCGCCGAGATGCACGACCGTCCGGAGGGGCCGCTGTCGATCATCTGTCCCAAATGGATCGGCAGCCTCGATCTCGGCGACGCCATCGCCGCCTTCGCGGTGGCACACCCCAAGATCACCGTCAGGTTCGAGCTCGGCGGCATGTCCGACCGCACCTATGACTTCCTGGACAGCGGCTTCGACGTCGCCTTCCACACCCGCGACCTGCGGGACTCCAGCGTGCGGCTGAAGAAGATCGCCTCGCTGCCGTTCGTGCTGTGCGCCGCCGACTCCTACATCAAGGAGCGCGGGCTGCTCACCGACCCCAACGACCTGGCGGCGCACGACTGCCTCGTGCACGTCAACGACCCCGTGTGGCGCATCGGCCACGGGCACGCGAGCACGCTGCACAAGATCCGCAACATCGCGTTCTTCTCCAACTCCTACATCGCGCTGCAGAAGGCGGCCGTGCACGGCAGGGGCATCGCCCTGCTGCCGTCCCGGCCCGCGTACGAGGACCTCATGGGCGGCGCGCTGAAGGTGCTGCTGCCCGAGCTGCCCGTTCCGGCGCGGTCGCTGTACGCCATCTACGGTCCGGCGCAGCAGGCGCCGCGGAAGGTCGAGGTCTTCCTCGACTTCCTGACCGCCTGGTTCGCGGAGAATCCCATTCCGGAGTTCCGTCCGTAACGGAGCGTGAGGGCGCCTCATACCGTGCAACAAAGGGTTGCGTCATTAGCGGTGCTTGGGGTGTTGGGCGTGGCTTGTCGCATTTCTAGGATCGGACTGTGCCCGGTGACAGGCGTCACGCTCAGGCACTCTCGAGGAGGGGACGACACGTGGGAATCCAGCGCATCGAATCGGTCATCTACAGCGTGGACGACCTCGCCGAGAACGTGCGCTTCTTCGAGGACTTCGGGCTCACGCTCGTGCGGCGCGAGGAGACCCGCGCCGTCTTCGAGACCCTCGCCGGGCAGACCCTCCAGCTCGACTCCTCCGGCGGGCTCGACCTGCCGGCCGTCGAGCCGGGCCCGACCATCCGCGAGGTGGTCTGGGGCGTCGACACCCCCGAGGCGCTGGCGGAGCTCATCGCCAGGGTCGGCGCCGACCGCCCCGTGCGGCGCACCGAGGACGGGATCCACCACACCGTCGATGAGACGGGCTTCGGACTCGGGCTCACCCTGGCCGGACCCGAGAAGCACCGGGCGGATGAGCCGCGCACCGGCAACGTGACCGGGCACGTCTCCCGCTGGAACAGCTCGGTGACCTCGGTAGGGCGGGTACGGCCGCTGCGGATGTGCCACGTGGCGCTCAACATCCCCAAGGCGGGCAAGGACGAGGCCGTCGCCTTCTACCTCGACCGCCTCGGCTTCACCGCCACCGACGTCGTCAAGCCCATGGGCGTGTTCATGCAGTGCGAGGGCGACGACGACCAGCACAACTTCCTGCTGTGTCACCGGCCCGACAAGGCCGGGATCAACCATGTCTCCTTCGAGGTCCCGGGCTTCGACGACGTCATCGAGGGCGGCAACCACATGATCGGCCAGGGCTGGCGCGAGGCGCGCAAGCTGGGCCGGCACACGATCGGATCTAACGTCTTCAGATTCATCCACGCGCCCTGCGGCGGCCGGGTGGAGTACGCGGCGGACATGGACCGCGTGGACGCCTCGTACGGGACGCGCGTCCACGAGACCACCCCGCCCCACCACATCTGGACCCTGCTCAGCTCCAGGGACCCCCAGGGCGCGGATCACTGACGAGAGAAAGCACGACATGACGACTGACGCATACCCTCCCCTTCAGATGTACATCGGCGGTGAGTGGTGCTCGGGCGGGTCCGGCCGTACCGAACCGGTGGTCAACCCCGCCACCGAGGAGGTGATCGGCCAGGTACCGCTGGCCGCGATCGAGGACCTCGACCGCGCGATCGAGGCGGCCGTGGCGGGCTTCGCCGTCTGGCGGGCCATGCCGATCGCGCGGCGGGTGGAGATCCTGCGCGACGCCGCCGACCGGCTGACCGCGCGCGCCGACGAGGTCGGCCGGATCATGACCCTGGAGCAGGGCAAGCCGTTCGCCGAGGCCCGCAACGAGGCGGCGCGCGTGGCCAACTCCCTGCGCTGGGACGCCGACGACGCACGCCGCGCCTACGGCCGGGTCATCCCGTCGGCCTCCGACACCCTGCTGACCGTCCGCCGCGAGCCCATCGGGCCCGTCGCCGCCTTCACCCCGTGGAACTTCCCCGCGGGCTCCCCGATGCGCAAGATCGCCGCCGCGCTCTCCGCGGGCTGCTCGATCGTGATCAAGGCGTCGGAGGAGACGCCCGGCACGGTCTGCCAGATCGTGCGCTGCTTCGAGGAGGCCGGGGTCCCGGCCGGAGTCCTCAACCTGGTGTTCGGCGACCCGGCCGAGGTCTCCGAGCACCTCATCAGCTCCCCCTTCACCCGGATGGTCGCCTTCACCGGCTCCGTCCCGGTCGGCAAGCTGCTGGCCGCCAAGGCCGGCGCGGTGATGAAGCCCTCCATCATGGAACTGGGCGGACACGCCCCGGTGATCGTCTGCGAGGACGCCGACCCGGCGACGGCAGCCCGCCGCGCCGCCACCGCCAAGTTCTTCAACGCCGGTCAGGTCTGCACCTCACCGAGCCGCTTCCTGGTGCACGAGAACGCCTATGAGAGGTTCGTCGAGGAGTTCGTCCAGGCCGCCGAGTCCGTGGTCGTCGGCGACGGGCTCGAAGAAGGCGTGACGATGGGCCCGCTGGCCAACGAACGCCGTCTGAAGGCGATGGAGGACCTCGTCGCCGACGCCGTGGACCGCG
>JAFACJ010000600.1 GCA_023425615.1 Actinomycetes bacterium | reverse complement strand
TGGCAGTCCCCACCTGAGCGCACTCACCATGGCCACCCCCACCTGGCCGCGCTCGTCCTGGCCACCCCTGCCCGGCCGTCCCCGTCTGCTCGTTGTCAGCGGTGGGCGTGGATCAGGATGAGGCGATGGGAGCGCCCTGCCGGGGAATCCTCTGCCTGGAAGCGTCCTGTCCCAGGGGCTTCAGTCCGGGGGCGTCCTGCTCAGCGGTGTCCTGTCCAGGAGCATCCTGCCCGGCGGCGTCCTGCCCGGCGGCGTCCTGCCCAAGAGCGCTCTGGCCGACAGCGTCCTGGCCGGGGGCCTTTCGCTCGGACGCTTCCCGCCCGGATGTTTCCCGCTCAGGGGCGGGGGTTCCGGAGGGGCGGGGAAAGCGGAAGGCGGTGAGGAGGCCGGCGGTGGTGGCGCCCAGGAGACCGAGGATCTCATCGCCCAGGGTGTCGCGGTAGATGCCGACGGTCTCGGGGGTGTCGAGGATGAAGGCTCCGTATTCGGCCACTTCCCAGAGGATGGCGGTGGCGGCGCCGATGCCGCCCACCAGCAGGACGACCGTCCAGCGGGGCAGGGCTGGGCCGCGGAGGAGGGCGGCGCCCGCGGCGGCGCCGAGCAGTGCCCAGTTGCCGAAGTGGCAGGTGTCGTCGAACCAGCTCACCGTGTCGTAGAGGTCGAGGGCGTTGCCGCCGACATCGACGACGAAGGGCGCGGTGAGCAGGGCGTCGACGTCCCAGGGGAAGGGGCCCGTGCGGCCGAGGCGGTGCCTGACCAGCCAGATCGCGGGCACGAGCAGCACGGCCAGCGGGTAGGCGATGGCGCGGGTGTCCATGGCCTTGTCGGCGAAGCGGTCCCATTCGGGGAAGACCAGTGCCAGGGCCAGCAGCGCGGCCAGCGCGACCTTGAGGACGATCGCGGTGCCGCGCCAGAGAGCGCGGTGTGCCAGTTCCATGCGCCTGAGACTCCCCTACCAGGGCAGACCGATCAAGAGAAGCAGAAACGCACATTCTGCCCCGCATACTCTGGCCCACACGGTCAGAGCTGTGCTAAAGGCGGCAGCGGAACCAACCAGAACGGCAAAACCACCAAACAGCCGCGTGGCGGTCACCGGCCCCCTGTCCGGCGACGACCGAGAAGGCACCAGAGAGCCTACGGAGACCAGACCCGACCGCAGCCGAAAACACCCGCCGCCACCGCCCCAACGCCGCACCCCGCCGCGATCGAACCCGCAGCCGTAAAGATCCAGCGCCTTTCGTTCCGGCGTCAAAGCCAGCCGTAGCCGAATCCTCGGCCCGAAGTCCCCGACGTCACCCACCCCGATATCAGGGCCAACCGCAGTCAGACCCACAGCCGGAAGACCAACCGCCCCCACATCAAAACCACCACGGCCAGGTCCTCCACGGGCAGCCCACAGCCAGAAAGGCCAACGCCACCCGCCCCGACGCCAAGACCGCTTCGGCCAGACCCATCACGACCGAACCCACCACGGCCTGCCTGCGGCCGGAAGGGCCGACCGCCACCCACTCCCGACGTCAAGACCGCTTCGGCCGGATTCACCACAGCCGAACCCGCAGCAGGAAGGGCATGGCGCTCGCCGGGGTCAGAGCCAGCCGCGGTCGCGGGCGGACTGGACTGCCGCGTGGCGGTTGTCGGTGCCGAGTTTGGTGACGGCCGAGGACAGGTAGTTGCGGACGGTGCCCTCGGAGAGGGACAGGGTGCGGGCTATGCGGCTGACCGGGGAGCCGTCGGCGGCGGCTCTCAGCGCGTCGAGTTCGCGTGGGGTCAGGGGGCATTCCTCGGCGGCGAGGGCGTCGGCCGCCAGTTGCGGGTCGATGTAGCGGGCGCCTTCGTGGACCTGGGCGATGACCTCGGCGAGGCGGGAGGCGGGGGTGTCCTTGCCGAGGAAGCCGCGGACGCCTGCCGCCATCGCGCGGCGGAGGTTGCCGGGGCGGCCGTGCCCGGTGACGATGACGACGCGGCAGGACGGCAGGTCGCGGGCCAGCTGTTCGGCTGCCGAGAGCCCGTCCATGCCGGGCATGTCGATGTCCAGGACCGCGACGTCCGGGCGGTGGGCGAGCGCCTGCTGGACAGCCTCGTCGCCCCGGCCCACGTCCGCCACGACCTCGATGCCGTCCTCGGTGCCCAGGAGGAGGGCCAGCGCCTCCCGGACGAGGTGGTGGTCGTCGGCGAGCAGCACCCTGATCGCTGTCACAGTGTCTCCTTCGGTTCCGCGGCCTCGGCCAGCGGGACTGTCGCCAGCACCTGGAACGTACCGGCCGCGATCAGCCCGGACTGCAGCCGCCCTCCCACCGCGGCCAGGCGTTCGCGCAGTCCGGCCAGTCCGCTGCCGGTGCCCTCCGAGCGTTTCGCGCCGTCGTTCACGATCTCCAGCCGGGCGTGGGAGGTGTCCGCGTAAAGCGCCATACGGCAGAGGGTGGCGCCGCTGTGCCGCAGCACGTTGGTCACCGCCTCCCGCGCGACCCAGCCCAGCGTCTCGTGGACGTGCCGGGGCAGCTCCTCCGGCAGAGGCGGGGTCTCGCAGGCGATCCCGGCCGCGCGCAGCACCGCCGTCGCCCCGTCCAGTTCCGTCCGCAGCGAGGTCACGCGGTAGCCGCGCACCACGTCGCGCACCTCCTGGACGGCTCCCCGCGCCATCTTCTGGATCTCCGCCAGCTCCCGCGCGACGCGTTCGGGATCCTTGGCCAGCAGCCGTTCGGCCAGCTCCGCGCGCAACGCCACCGCCTGGAGGCTGTGCCCGAGCACATCGTGCAGGTCGCGGGCGAAACGCATCCGCTCCTCGCCGACGGCGCGGCGCGCCAGCTCGGCGCGGGCGTCACGCAGTTCCTTCACGGCCAGGCTCCGCCAGACCGTCGCATACGCCGACATCCCGGCCACGGGGAAGCTCAGCGCCGTCAGCACCGCCTGCGGCCCGCCCGCCCCCGCCAGCAGCGAGACACCGGACGCCAGCAGCGCGGCCCCCGCCACCAGCGGTACCGACCAGCGTTCGGGCAGCGTCACCGCGATCATCCCCGGCACCGCGAGCATCGCCGAGAGCCAGGTCACCCCGAGCAGAGGCAGCAGGAAGCACACCAGCGCGATCACCACGAGCAGAATCC
>JAFACJ010000565.1 GCA_023425615.1 Actinomycetes bacterium | reverse complement strand
CCTCCAGACCCATCTGAGCAAGGTCAGGGAAGCAGCCGCCGCCTTCTAGGGTCCCATTCCGTACGAATCCCGGCGCGTCACCCCCCGATCGGGAGATCATGGGGTGACGCAGTGCCACCGAGGAGGTACGGGACGATGAGGGAACTCCTGACGACCGAGCCCGACCAGGCCGACGCCCTGGTGGATCTGTCCTATGTGTTGCGCAACCAACGGCTGGGCGGCAGGGGCGCCGCCGACCTCGTCCGCCTGGAGCGGGTCGGCGCGGCCCTGGCCCTGCTCTACGGCGCGGCGCGGGTCTCCCTCTACTGCGTCGCCGACGAGAGCATCCTGAAGAGGGAGCTCCTCACCGACCCCGCCCAGCGCCGCACCCTGCGCGGCTGGGCGGAGGAGGGCCTGCTCCTGATGGTCGGCAAGGCCGACATACCGCTGCTGCAGATCGCCGCGGAGACCGGGCTCCCCATCATCACCGGCGACCGCTTCGGCGGCCACCGGCGCGAGTTCCCCTGGCTCGACGGGAGCGACGACACGATCCTGGAACCCTACGCCGACCAGCGCGGCGAGGTGCTCCTGCGCCATGTCACGCTGCTGGCCAAGGAGGAGTGGGAGATGTCGGTCAGCGAGGAGCACGACCTGCTCGTCCAGCAGGGGCTCACCGAGCAGATCGAGGCGCTGGGCCGCTGGTGGGGGTGCCCGGAGCGGCGCTGCCCGCGGCACGACCCGCGCCGCTCGCCGTTCGTCCTGCTCCCCCGCGGCCGCGGCGGCAGGCTCATCTGCGATCTGCACGGCCTCGACATGCTCGACCTCGGCCCCCGGCCCCGCGCGGCGCAGCTCAAGGTCATGAAGGACTCCCGCGAGGTCGCCCGGTTCACCGTCGCGCAGGGCACGCCCGTCACCGTCGGCCGCTCACCCGGGCCCGCCGACCTGACCCCGCATCTGGACGAGGAGCACCTGCGCAAGGTCAGCCGCGCCCATCTGCGCTTCGAGCTCGACGCCGACCGGCTCACCGTCACCGACCTCAGCCGCAACGGCACGGTCCTGGTCCTGCGCGACGGCACCGAACTGGAGCTGCGCCACGGCACCCGCTCCTTCTCCAAGGACGTCCGCGCCAGGATCGTCACCGGGCTGGAGATCATCCGCAGTGGCCGCCGCTACCCCTCCGAGCTCACCCTCGACCGCGAGGCGGCACGCGCCCGCACCGAGCCGCCCGAGCCCACCCTCTTCGCCTGACCGGCCTCCGCGGGCGGGCCGGACGGCTCAGCCGCGCAGGGAGGCGAGCTCCGCCTCCAGGTACTTGGAATCGTGCCCGTAGTACCGGACCTCGCCGTGCGGCCAGTCCGGATGCTCCAGCAGCTCGCGGGCGGACGCCTCCACCTCCCCCGGGGGGCGTCCCCTGACCTCGTTGAAGATCAGGGCGGCGTCGATGAGGCGGATGCGCTCGTCCGCCAGGGAGCGCACGACGCCGTCCCGCCCCCGGGCGGCCAGCGTCGTGCGGTACTCGATGATGTGGGGGGCGAGCCAGGCCGCGCGGCGCTCGTACTCGCCTCCGGGCGGATCGACCCGCTCGGCGAGGACCTCGGCCAGGCGCCCCGGCAGCCGCTCCCGCATCCGCTCGGCGGAGAACGGGAAGCCCGGGTACTCCTTGCGGAACTCGTCCCAGTCGACCCCCGTCACCGCCTCGGCCAGTTCCTCCGCCTTCGGGGCGACCGCGGCGTAATAGGTGTCGGAGGCGACGAACGTCTCGCGGAGCAGCCTGCCGTCCGGGGAGACGACCTCGGCGAGCAGCGCCGCGTCGTACACGTCCTTGGCCTGCGGATGCATGTCGGTGACCAGCCAGAGGATCTTCCAGGCGAGTGACTGCTCCGGGCTCGCCGCCAGGAGCGTCACCGACCCCGCCTCCCCCGGCACCGGTACCTCCGTCAGGACGGGCGGCGACGGCAGGCGCTCGCCGAAGGTGAAGTCGAGCTGGACGGCGCCCGAAGGCAGCCCCTCGTCCCGCCAGCGCAGCACCAGGCGGCGGCCGGGCACCCGGTCGTAGGTCCAGATCTCGTCGCTCACCGCGTCCTCGGCCGACAGCCGGACGGCACCGCCGCGGTGCGACCGCTCCTCCGCGTCGCGGGCGAGCCGGTCGAACAGGAGCCCGGTGCGCCGGTCCGCCAGCCGCCACGAGCGCGGGAGGACCACGAAGTCGAGATCGCCCGGGGGGCGTGCCTCCGGCCCGAACCATGACGACAGCAGGAAGCTGCCGCGCAGCATCAGATCGCCGGACCACGGCGATTCCGCGACCGCGGCCAGGACATGGCCGAACGCGGCGGCGCGCGCCGCGTACCAGGCGGCGGCCGTCTCCTCGTCGGCGAACCCGGGGTCTCCGGCCCGCATCGCCTTGGCGTAGTGCAGGAGCGCCGGGTCGAACACGGGCCGCTGCACCACGCCCTCGCCCGGCACCGGGACCAGGGTCCTCGGCAGGCTCGCCCTGACCCGGCTCTCCTCATCCAGCGGCACCCCCGGGAGCCGGCTGTCCACGGGCCACGCGCCCCATCCCAGGGCGCCCCACTCATCGCTCACGGCTCGGCCTTCCCCTCCTCGATCCAGCCGTCGTCCAGGGAGGCGGCGTCGTCGAACACCACGAACTCCCGCTCCGACCCGGCGATCCGGTAGCCGCGCAGCTCCAGCGCGGCGGTCAGCGCGCGGAGCCTTCCTTCGGCGGTGCGGTCGCCCGCCATCCGGCAGCGCTGGGTGACGAACCGCTCCGCCACGCCGTCGCCGCGGACCCTGCGGGCGTTGCGTGACAGGTGCGCGCCGTGCCCCGCGGCCAGTGCGGTCAGGGCGGACGTGTCGGTCTCCCCGTCCAGCAGCAGCTTGAGGTGGTGCTCGAAGTAGTACTCGTGCCCCAGGGCCGCCGCCTCCTCGTCGGTGGCGGGGACTCCCTCGTTCCACGGGGCGGCCTCCACCTTCGCCCGCACCACCGCGAACCCGTCCGCCGCCAGCGCGGCCCTCGTCGCCCGCGCGTCCGCCAGCACGGCGGCGAGCTCGCCGGTGCCGTACGCCGTCAGCATCGGCTGGGACGGCACCCTGCCGCGCGCCAGCACGATATGGCTGAACTTCAGGCGCCGGGCCGCCGCCCAGCGCGCCAGCGCCTCGATCTCCCGCGCGCCGCATCCGACGGTCAGATGCGTCTCGAAGTCACCCGCCATGGGCGCGGGCCCGGTTCGCTGAGCCATGCCCGCATGATCGCAAATCGGTATGACATTCCGCCGCGATTTTTCCGGCGCTCACGATCTTGGTAGTGCCATGTCAATCCAGGGCGTACCGGATGGGAAGCCGCTTGAGCCCGCCCACGAACGTCGTCGCCGTCCACTCGGGCTCACCGGCGGGCTCGACCGAGCGCAGCCGCGGCAGGAGCTCCCGGTACAGTGCCTGGATCTCCATCCGGGCCAGGGCCGCGCCCAGGCAGTAGTGCACGCCGAACCCGAACGCCAGATGGCGGTTGGGGTCGCGTCCGACGTCGAAGCGGAACGGGTCGTCGAAGACCTCCTCGTCGCGGTTGGCCGACGGGTAGGAAAGCAGCACCGACTCGCCCTCGGCGATGGGCACGCCCGCGAGCTCGGTGTCGGCGGACGCGGTGCGCATGAACTCCTTGACGGGGGTCACCCAGCGGATCATCTCGTCGGCGGCCGTGGGCAGCAGCGACGGATCCTCCTTCAGCCGCCGCAGCTCGCCGGGGTTCTCGATGAGCGCCTGGAGGCCGCCCGCGATGGTGGCGCTGGTCGTGTCGTGCCCCGCCGTCGCGATGATGACGTAGTAGGAGGCGGTGTCGATGTCCGACAGCGGCACGCCGTCCACCTTCGCGTTGGCGATCGCCGAGGCCAGGTCGTCGGTGGGGTGCTCGCGCCGCGAAGCGGTCAGCGCGTTGAAGTAGTTGAAGAACTCCAGCAGCGTGTCGAACTGCGCCTGCGCGCCCTCCCCGCGCCGCAGCTCCTCGTCCTGGCCGCCGAACAGCTCCTGGGTGAGCCCCAGCATCCGCGGGAAGTCAGACTCGGGCAGCCCCAGCAGCGACAGGATGACGTACAGCGGGTAGTGGACGGCGACCTGCTGCACGAAGTCGCACTCCCCGCCCAGCTCGTCCAGCACCCCGACGTACCGGCGGGCCAGCTCGTCGATGCGCTCCTGCATCGCCCGCATGGCCTTGGGCCGGAACCAGTCGGCGCCGATCGCCCTGACCACCCGGTGCTGCGGGTCGTCCATGTGGACGAGCGTGCGCAGCTCCATGCCCAGCTCACGCTGCTGCTTCTGGAAGGCGTCCATCTCCGCCGTGGCCAGCAGGGTGCGCGGCGCGCTGAGGAAGAGTCCGGCGTCGCGCTCGACCGCCAGGACGTCGGCGTGCCGGGTGACCGCCCAGAACGGGTTGTAGCCGGGCGCCTCGACCCGGTGCACGGG
>JAFACJ010000538.1 GCA_023425615.1 Actinomycetes bacterium | reverse complement strand
TCCGAACACCGTCTTGTGCCCGGTCGGCGTGACCGGCGCCCGGAAGACGTCCGGCCCGGTGCGGTTCACCCTCAGCAGCGACCGGAGGTCCCGCCACGCCTCGTCCGGCGTGGCGGCGGCCTGCGCGGAGGCAGGGGAGGGATGGTCCACTGCCGTCATGCGTCTCATCCCCTCTCAGCCTGGGATGAAGGGGTCGGCGACGGCCTCGTCGGGGTCGAAGTCCGAGGGGAGCCCCTCGAACTTCGGCGGGCGCTTCTGCGCGAAGCTCTCCACGCCCTCCCGGAAGTCGGCGGATCCGGCGAAGTACTGCATCACCGAGTAGCTGCGTCCCAGCGCCTCGTTGAAGTCCGCGTCCAGGTCGCGGTAGACCTGACGGCGCATCACGGCCAGGGCCCGCGGCGAGCAGTTGCGGGCGATGTCGCGGGCGTAGGCGCGGGCGGCGTCCAGGAGCTCTTCCGGCTCCACGACCCGGCTGACCAGCCCCAGTGCCTTGGCCTCGTCGGCGTCGAAGGTCCGTCCCGACAGCAGGAGGTCGAGCGCGTTCTCCAGGCCGATGACCCGGGGCAGCACATAGGGCATGTTGTACTCGCCCGCCAGGCCGCGCCGCGTGAACGCGGTGGTGAAGCGGGCGCCACGCGCCGCGAACCGCACGTCGCACAGCAGCGCCTGGATCAGGCCGATGCCCGCGCACCCGCCGTTGACGGCGGCGATCATCGGCTTGGGCAGCAGCCGCCTGCTGTACATCGGGGGACGGCCGGTGAAGTCCAGGCTCTCGCCCGGCGCGGAGTTCTTCTCCAGCCGCTGGACGTCCATGCCGGGGCAGAACGCCCTCCCCGCGCCGGTGACGATCAGCACGCGGACCCCGGGGTCGGCCGCGGCCTCGTCCAGCAGCTCGTAGAACCGCTTCTCCATCGGCAGGTTCCAGGCGTTCTTGCGCTCCGGCCGGTTGAACGTGAGGGTCGCGACCCCGTCCTCGTCCACCTCGTACAGGACGAGATCCGCCTCGCCGTTCTCGGGCACCGTTCTCTCCTCGTGTCCTGTCATCCCTTGATCGCCCTGCCCGCTCCGGGACGCTGACCCGAGACGCTCACGACCACCTGGCCCCGGGCGCACGCCTTCCCGTCGGGCCGCAGCACCTCCACCTCGCTGAAGTGGACGCGCCCTCCGCGCCGCACGCAGCGGGCGTGGGCGACCACCTCGGCGCCCACCGCCGGGACGAGGTACTGCACCGACAGGGAGATGGTGCTGAGCCGGCTGCCCTTGGCGAAGTCGTGGCCCGCCATGACGGCGCCTCCCCCGGCGGTGTCGATCAGGGCGGAGATCAGGCCGCCGTGGAAGACCCCGTCATGGGCCGACAGCCGCGGGGCGTACGGCAGGACCATCTCGATCCCGTCGGGATCCCACCTCTGAACGCGCATGGCGCAGTCGCGGTTGAACTCCACGCCGCGCTCCCAGTGCTCGCGGAACCACTCCCGCAGGTCCTGCTGTTCCCGCTCGCTCAGCGGGCTCGGTTCGGTGACGGTCAACCGTCGCTCCTTCCAGTCCGGAGGCGGTCACGCGCCGGGTTCGGCGCCGACCAGCGAGACGAAGGACACGCACTCGCCGGGAGCGCCGCCGAGGTTGTGGGTGAGGGCGAGCCTGCGCCCCTCGGACAGCGAGGCGATCCGGCGCTCGGCCGGGGCCTCTCCGCGCAGTTGCAGCCAGGCCTCGAACATCATCCGCAGGCCGGAAGCGCCGATGGGGTGACCGAAGGCCTTCAGGCCCCCGTCGGGGTTGACGGGGAGCTCGCCGCCGAGGTCGAACACCCCGGCCTGCACGTCCTTCCACGCCTGTCCCCGCTCGGAGAAGCCCAGGTCCTCCATCAGCACCAGCTCGGTCGGCGTGAAGCAGTCGTGCACCTCGGCCATCGCGATCTGCGACCGCGGGTCGGTCACGCCGGCCTGCCGGTAGGCGTCCTGCGCCGCCGCCACCACCTCCGGGAACGTGGTGAAGTCGTACGCCGGGTCGCTCGCCCCGGTGGCCGCGCCGGCCACGAAGGACAGGGCCTTCACGAAGATCGGCTTGTCGGTGTAGCGGTAGGCGTCCTCGGCCCGCACGACGATCGCCGCCGCCGACCCGTCCGAGACGCCGGAGCAGTCGAACACCCCCAGCATGCCGGCCACCGCCGGAGCCGCCTTGATGCGCTCGATCGGCACCTCCTTGCGGAACTGCGCCCTCTCGTTGCGCGCTCCGTTCACATGGTTCTTCCACGCGATCCGCGCCAGCACGTCCTTCAGCTCATCGACGCCGACCCCGTACCGCTCGGCGTACGCCGGGGCCAGGAGGCTGAAGGAGGCGGGCGCCGTCATGTCGTTCATGCCCACGGTGCCGTCGTCGGGGACGGGGGCGCCGGACAGGCCGGAGAAGCCCGAGTCCTTGAGCTTCTCCACGCCCACGGCCATCGCCGTGTCGTAGGCGCCGGAGGCCACCGCGTAGCAGGCCTGGCGCAGCGCCTCCGAGCCGGTGGCGCAGAAGTTCTCGACGCGGGTGACGGGCTTGCCCTCGATGCGCAGCGCCCTGCTGAGGGTCAGGCCAGAGGAGCCCGAGCCCATGGTGCCGAGCCAGAAGGCGTCGATGTCCTCCAGGGCGATGCCCGCCGAGGACGCCGCCGCGGCCGTGGACTCCACGAGCAGGTTCTCCGTCGACCGGCCCCAGTGCTCACCGAAGGCCGTGCATCCCATACCGACGATCGCCACGCGATCCCGGATGCCGTTCGATCCCACCGGTCTCCTCCTTCAGTCTCGTCCGGCGGCGCGGCGCACGGGCCGGGCCTTCCAGAAGTAGTTGTGCACGCCACGTGCGGTCCGGGTGCGCCGGAACGTCATCTCCACCCGGTCCCCGATCCGGATCGAGCCGGGGTCGGTGTCGGTCAGCTCGCACCGCATCCGGCCGCCTCCGTCGAAGTCCACGACCGCGGCGACCGTGGGCGGGCTGAGCGAGTACGCCAGGTGGTCGACGGTGAAGGTCGCGATCACCGCGGGCGTGTCGGCCATCGGCTCCGGATCCATCGGCCCGGTGTGGCGGCATTCGCGGCACACGTCCGCGGGCGGGAGGTGGCGCGCGCCGCAGGCCGTGCACCGGCCCGCCACGAAGCCGTACTTCCACTCGGTCGAACGGAACATGGGCGGCGCGTAGGGCGGCTCGGGGTCCGGCCGCCGGGGCGGCTCCCGGTCGAGCAGCCCGCGCCAGGTCAGGTAGGTCGCGTAGGACAGCGAGTCGTCGCCGGCGGCGATCTGCTCGGCCACGGTCGAGCCCCGGCGGTATCCCGGCAGGGCCTCGGTGGCGCGCAGCACGAGGGCCGAGGCGCCGTCGGCCAGCAGCAGGACCGCGATGGTCTCGCCGGGCCGCGCCCGGTCCAGCACGTCGCCGAGCACGACGCCGAACTGGGCGGTCCCCGGGTTGCCGATGGCCTTGCCCAGGTCGTCGGCCCAGGCCTCGCGCGGCACTCCCGTCCGCGAGGCGGCGGCGCGGACGGCACGGCCGTGGGTCCCGGCGACGATCAGGTGGTCGATCGCCTCGGGGGCCAGGTCCGCCTGCTTGAGCGCGTCGGCGAACGCGGACTCGGCGAGCGGAAGGTAGGCCTGCTCGCCGAAGCGCTCCTCCCAGGTGCGCGACGCCGGGGCGTCCTGGGTCCGCCACCGGTCCAGGAACTCGGCGGTGGCGACGCCGCGGCCGAGCACCTCGGCGAGCACCGGGGCGCTGGAGGAGGTGTCCCCCGCCCCGGCGAACACGAAGGCCGCCGCGGCG
>JAFACJ010000047.1 GCA_023425615.1 Actinomycetes bacterium | reverse complement strand
GTCCAGGTGCATGGAGAGCACCTGGCGCTGGCGTCGCGGTGTCGGCTCGCCGTGGATGTACCGGACGACGTCCGCCCAGGTCTCCTGGTCCGGATCGTGGCCGACCAGGCAGAGCGAGTGGCCCTGGACGGCGACCCGTTCCACGATCTCCCGGCAGCGCTCGCGCGCCGCGCCGTCCTTGCGCGGCAGCCGGTCCAGCCAGCGGGTGAGGGCGGCCTCGTCCCGCGGATCGAGGTAGACCGCGCCCGTCGGCGGCAGGTGCGGCAGCCGCAGGCCGATCTCCAGATAGGTGCGGGTCTCCGAGCCGCGCTCGGTACCGATCACCACGTCGTGGTCGCCGACCAGCGCCAGCAGCGACACATCGGCCGACTCCTCGGCGGCCAGGGCGGCCAGCGGCTCCATCGCCGCCTCGCTGAGCCGGGCGGCGCGGATCAGGTCGTGGTCGGTCGGCGCCAGGAACGACGAGGACGCGAAACCACCGAAGCCGCCCTGGAAGAAGAGCAGCGGGCAGGTCGGCCGCTGCACCTCGAGCGAGCGGACCTCGCCGAGCACGATGTAGTGGTCGCCGGCCTCGACCAACCGGTGGTGGGCGCAGTCGATCCAGGCGACCGAGTCGCGCAGGATCGGCGCCCCCGACGGCGAGGGCCGCCACTCGACGCCGGCGAACGACTCCCCGCCGCGCCAGCCCGTGATGAGGTCGGCCTGGTCGGCGGCGAGCACGTTGACGCAGAACGTGCCGGCTTCCCGCAGCCGCGCGAAGGTGCGCGAGCCGCGATCGGGCAGGAACGCCACGAGGGGCGGGTCGAGGGACACCGAGGTGAAGGTGCCCACCACCATCCCGACCTGCTCGCCGCCGTCGAGGGTCGCGGTGATCAGGGCCACCCCGGTCGGGTAGTGCCCCAGCGCCTCACGGAACAGGTGCGGGTCGATCGCGGTCGGTGCCGCGCCCGCGGTCGGCTCAGACATCGCGGATCAGCCGGTAGACCTGGCTGCGCAGCTCGGCGAAACGGGGCAGCGCCTTGGTGGTGACCTGCTCGCGCGGGCCCGGCAGGTCCACGGTGAGCAGCCTGCGGATCCCGGCGGGCTTCCCGCCCAGGGCCAGCACCCGGTCGGAGAGGTAGACGGCCTCGTCGATGTCGTGGGTGACCAGGAGCACCGTGATGCCGAGGTGCTCGCGGACCCGCAGCAGCAGGTCCTCCAGGTCGGCCCGGGTCTGGGCGTCCACCGAGGCGAACGGCTCGTCCATCACCACCGCGGCCGGCCGGTAGGCGAGCGCCCGCGCGATCGCGACCCGCTGCTGCATCCCGCCGGAGAGCTGCCAGTGATAGGAGCCGGTGAAGTCGGCGAGACCGACCTCGGCCAGGGACTCACGGGCGATCCGCTCTCGCTCGTCCTTGGCCACACCGGCCGAGCGCAGCGGCAGCACGACGTTGTCGAGCACGCTGAGCCATGGCATCAGCGACCGGCTGTAGTCCTGGAAGACGATGGCCAGACCGCGCGGCGGCGCGTCGATCCGCCGGCCTTCGAACAGCACCTGGCCCTCGCTGGGGCGGCGGAGCCCGGTCAGGCACTCCAGGAGCGTGGTCTTGCCGACGCCCGAGGGGCCGACGACGCACATCAGCTCGCCGCGGCCGACCTCGAAGTCCAGGCCCTTGAGGACCTGGCGCTCACCGTAGCTGTGGCCCAGCCCGCGGACCTGCATGATCGGGCCGGCTGCGCCGGCGCCCGGCGCGTCGGTGCCCATGGTGTTCTGCGCCTTCATCGCTGATCATCTTTCTGCTTGGTGTATGCGCGGTGCCAGGCGAGCGCCCGGGCTTCGATGAGGCCGAACGCCTTGTTGGCCGCGTAGCCGATCAGTCCCAGGACGATCAGGCCGGTCCACATCGCGACGATGTCGAACGTGCGCTGGGAGTCCAGGACGAAGTACCCGAGGCCGCCGGGGCTGCCGAGCATCTCCGTGAGCACCATCGCCACCACCGACATCGACAGCGCCACCCGGGCGCCGGCGAAGACCTGGGGCATGGCGGCGGGGACGACGATGTAGCGGATCCGGTGCCGGGCGCTGAGCCGGTAGCCGGCCGCGACCCGGTGCAGGAGCGGGTCGACGGACCTCACCCCCTCGACCGTGTTGAGCAGAATCGGCCAGATGGAGACGAAGGCGATCGTGATCACCTTCATGTCGTCGCCGGTGCCGAGCAGCAGCATCATGATCGGCAGCAGTGCCACGCTGGGCAGCGCCCGCATGATCTCCGTCAGCGGCCGGGTCGCGTCCTCCAGCGCGGGGACGGAGCCCAGCACCAGGCCCAGGAGCACGGCGACGACGAATCCGATACCGAAGCCGGCGACCAGCCGGAGCACGCTGGGCAGCGCGTCCTCGACGAGGTGGTCGAAGAACCACAGGTCGACGAACCTGTCGATGATCTCCGAGAGCGCGGGCCAGTAGAACGAGGTGCTTCCGGCGCTGGCCCACCACCAGGCGGCCAGCAGCAGCACCGGGAGCCACACCTCCCACACGACGAGGGAGACGATCCTCCGCACCCGGCTCATGCGGCACCTCCCTTGCGGACCGAGGGGTGCCACCACAGCACACGGCGCTGGAGCAGCACGAAGAGCAGATTGAGCAGCAGACCGAGGAACGCCGCCGTGAACGAGAGCACCAGTGCCCGGTCGGTGGCGTTGACCTGCATCGCCTGGAGCAGCAGGTAGCCGAGGCCGTCGGAGCCGCCGAGGAATTCCGAGCTGATCGCCATCAGCAGGGAGAGCGTCGCGGCGATCCGCAGGCCGACGAAGACGAAGGGGAGCATCGACGGCGCCACCAGGTAGCGCAGCCGGTGCCAGCGGGAGAGGTGGTAGGCCCGTGCCACACGGCGCAACTGGGGCGTGATCTCCGCGACCGCGTAGGAGGTCTGGATGATGATCGGCCACACCGCCGAGACCATGATCAGGGCCAGGCCCAGTTCACGGGTCGCGCCGAAGAGCAGCAGGAACAGCGGCAGCAGCGCGACCGCGGGAACCGTCCTGCCGAAGTCGAGGATCAGCTGGGTGCTGCGCCGCGCGTGTTCGTTGGAGCCGATCAGCAGACCCACCGGGATGCCGACCAGCACGGCCAGCGCCAGGCCCAGCAGTGCCGTCTCGATCGAGGTGGCGATGTTCGACCAGTAGGCGCCGGTGCCCGCCAGGTCCAGGCCGGACCTGAGGCTCTCCAGCGGTGTCGGGAAGTCGCTGGAGGAACCGGGTCCGACGGCGAACAGGTACCAGGCGGCGAGGGCGACGATGATCGCCAGCAGCCGGTTGGCCGGACGCCGGACGCCGAAGGACGGCGTCCGGGGTCTTCCGCCCGTCACGGCCCGACCAGCTTCCCGGCGTCCGGTGCCGCCTTCTCGAACAGGTCGTACTTGCTCAGGTACTTGATCGAGAACTCGAGGTCCTCGGCGGTCAGCGGCTTTTCGGCATAAACCGGGAATGCCGCCTTCTCCAGGAGGGCCGGGTCCGTGTTCAGCACCTTGGCCGCCGTCTTCACCAGCAGGGCGTGATCGTCGTTCACCGCCGCGTTGCCCTCGCGCACCGCCTCGGCGAAGGACTTCACGAGGTCACGGTTCGCCTCGGCGAAGCTCCGGGTCGTGATCCATACGTAAGCGATGCCGCCACCACCGGAGTTGACCGGGCCGAGGGGGCGCAGGTCGCCCTTGGCGCGTTCCACGGAGCCGACCGGCTCGGAGGTGGTGGTCGCGTCGACCTGGCCGGACTTCAGGGCGGCGAGGGTGTCAGGTGACTCGACGAACTTGATGGACGCGCTGTCACCGCCTGCCTTGTCGACGGATCCGCGCAGGTCGACCCAGGGCTGGCTCTTGATCTGCGGCACTCCCACGGTCTTGCCGGTCAGGTCGGCCAGCGACTTGATCGGGGAGTCCTTCTTCACCCACACATTGGCGAAGCTGAAGTCCTCCTGGCCCTTGGGGATGCCGCCGTTGGTGGCTCCGGCGACGTAGACCAGGTCGACGCCCCGGCCCGCGGCGACCAGCGAGGTGGCGGTGTCGACCAGGGCGAGGTCCACCTTGCCGCCGAGCAGCTGGGGGACCATCTCGGTGGAGGTCTTCGCCGTGCTGATCTTGACCTTGAGGCCGTGCTCGGCGAACACGCCCGCGTCGTCCGCGGCGAAGGCGGGGACGCCGTTGAGCGAGGCGAAGGCGGCGAGATCGAGCTGCCCGCCGGCCGGCGTGTCCGAGCCGGAGCCCTCGGAGGAGCAGGCGGTACACAGGGCCAGCGCCGCGACGGCGGTCGCGGCGAGGGCGCGAAAACGAGTGGAAACCATGAGATCCAGTCCTCCTGTCGTGCCCGAGAGTGCGGCGCGTTCGGAAGATGCGTGCGTGACGGGCATGACGACAGTGGCAAAGCGGGCATCGCGAGTGGCCCTATGCCTCACCAGGCGGAATTTCATTCCCATAGCCCCGTAACTTTGACGTAATGAAACAAGTCACGTATGTTCCGTCTGCCCGAAGAGGGCCACCCCACGGAGATCATTCGGAGGCGATGGGAGCCGAGATGAGCGAGGTCAACGGCAAGCGCGGCGTACTGGCGCGGGCCTTCGACATCCTCGGCTGCTTCACCGGCGGTGAGCCCGAACGTTCGGTCGCCGACATCTGCGCGGCCACCGATCTCCCCCCGGCGACCGTGCACCGGATGCTGGCCACCCTCGCCGAGCACGGCGCGATCGAGCGGTCCGGCCGCGGCCGCTACCGGCTCGGCTCGCGCCTGTGGCGGCTCGGCCACGGCGTCCCCGACATCCGGCTGCTGCGCGACTGCGCCCGCCCGGGTCTGGTCGACCTCCACGCGAGCACCCGGCTGCCCGTCGCCCTGGTCACCCGTGAGGGTGACCGGCTGCACATCATCGACAAGATCGCCGGCCGTAACACCGTCCGGGTCTGGGAGCAGCTCGGATCGCCGACGCTGGACGAGCACCCCGCCGGCCTGGTCCTCCTGGCCTGGGGCCGGGATCCCGACCGCCGGCCGGCGTCGCGCCCGTTGCGCGGCGAGGAGCAGTTCGCCTGGCGGCAGACGCTCGCCCGGGTGCGGCAGATCGGCTTCGCGCACTCTCCCACCGGCGCGCAGTACACCTCCCCGCTGGTCTGGGCCGCCGCCCCCGTCTTCTCCGAGGACCAGACGGTGAGCACCTGCGTGGTGATCGGCGGCCGGCGTGGCACGCATCCGCCGGTGTCTCTGGGACGCCTGGCCCGGACGACCGCCCAGGACATCTCCACCGGCCTGCGCAACAGCATGGACGAACCCTCGCTCGGCAGAACGCACGCCTGAAGGGGCGGTTCCCGCCCGGACCCGGATCAGCCGGCGTCATCGCTCTCCGGGGAGGGCGTGGCGTGCCCGCGCGCCGTTTCACCCTGCCGCCGGGCCCGCCCGCCGCAGCCCGCTCACCAACTCGCTTTCCGCTGGATGCGAGCTGCGGACCGCTTGGCGTCCCGTCCTCCGAGACTGGTCATCGCGGGTCGCCGGCGGCCCGCAGCCCACCCTTGAGAGGACAGCCGTGAGCGTCGCCTCCCCCGTGCCGCGACAGGTCGGCGCGACCGCGCAACTGGTCGACTTCGTCTGCAGGCGGGACCGCCGCGCCGAACCCGCCACCCGGGCCGCCCTGCGCGGCCTGACGGTCGACACCGTCGGTGTCGCCGTCGCCGGGCTCACCACACCGGCGGCCATGCTGGTGCGCGACTGGGTCGAGGACCAGGCACGCCCCCCTGCCGCCGCGCCGGCCGGGACTGCTGCCGTGTGGGGTTCGGCGAGCAGGCTCGGACCCGCAGACGCCGCCCTGGTCAACGGCACCGCCGCCCATGCCCTGGACTGGGACGACGCCGCCCCCTCGATGGCGATGCACCCCGCCGCCGTCCTGCTGCCGACGCTCTTCGCGCTCGCCGCCCGCCGTCCGGTGACCGGCGCCGAACTCGACGTCTCCTACAGCGTCGGCTCCGCCGCCTTCCGCGCGATCTCCGAGATACTCCCGCACGCCGTCCACTACGGCCGAGGCTGGCACAACACCTCCACCACCGGACGGCTGGCCGCCGTCGCCGCCGGCTGCCGGCTGCTCGACCTGGACGGCGACGCCACCGCCCACGCTCTGGGCATCGCCGCCTCCCAGGCGTCCGGAAGCCTGGCGAACTTCGGCACGATGACCAAGCCGATGCACGCCGGCCTGGCGTCCCGGGACGCCGTGATGGCCGTCGGCCTGGCCGGCCGCGGCTTCACGGCCAACCCCGCCCAGCTGGAGGCGCGCGGCGGCTTCCTCGACCTCTTCGGCGACCACGACCCGCAGCGCACAGCCGTCCTGGGCGAACGGTTGGAGCACTGGGTGACCGGCTGGGTCGACGACTACGCGATCAAGGCGTATCCCTCCTGCTTCGCCACCCAGCGCGCGATCGACGCGGGGCTCTCCCTGCGCGAGGAACTGGGCGCCGACGTCGACCGGATCTCGCGGATCGTGGTCACCCTCGAACACGGCGGCACCCGGCCGCTGCGGGACACCGCTCCGAGCAACGGCCTTGAGGCCAAGTTCTCCCTGGAGTACACCCTCGCCGTCGCCCTGCTGACCGGGAACGTCCTGCTCAGCGACTTCACCGACGAGGCGCTGAAGCGGCGTGGCGTCGCCGAGCTGATGGACCGGATCGAACTCACCGAGCGGCCTCCGGCGGAGGAGCCCGGCCACACCGTCGTCCGGCTGCACACCGATGATGACCGGCTCCTGGTCCGCAGCGTCCATCACTCCCGCGGCGACTCGCACCGGCCGCTCTCGCCCGCCGAACTGGCCGCCAAGTTCCACCAGTGCGTGGGACGGGGACCCGTGAGCGAGTCCTGGTTCGAGGCGCTCCACGCCATCCCGGACGCCGGCGAGCCGCGGGACCTGCAGACCCTCCTCGCCGGTCCGTCCGCACACGGCTGACCCGGCCGCCGATCTCCCTTCGCCGCGACGCGCATCGCGCCGTATCCGACACCAGGAGAAATTGATCATGACTGAGATCTTCACCGAGGAAGCGACGAGCCGCTTCGTGCGACTGCCGAGCGGGCGCGTCCACTACCACGAGTACGGCGAGGGGCACCCGCTCGTCCTGCTGCACGGCTCCGGCCCCGGCGCGACCGGCTGGAGCAACTTCGCGGCGAACATCCGCGAACTGGGCAAGCGGTTCCGCTGCCTGGCCGTCGACATGCCCGGCTGGGGCAAGTCCGACCCGGTCGGTTACGACGAACGCGACCACGCCGCGACCGCGCTGGAGTTCCTCGACGCGCTGGAGATCGAGAAGGCGGCGTTCATCGGCAACTCCATGGGCGGCGCCACCTCGGTCATGTTCGCCGCCACCCACCAGGAGCGGACCAGCCACCTGGTCACCATGGGCGCCGGGGTCGGCGGCGCCCACCTCTTCGTGCCCGGCGGCGGGCCGAGCGAGGGAGTGAAGGTGCTGCAGCGGACCTACCTCGAACCCACCGAGGAGAATTTCCGCGACCTGGTCGACGTCATGACCTTCGACCCGGCGCACGCCTCGGCGGAACTGGTCCGCCAGCGCCACCGGGCCGCGGTCGCGCGTCCCGACCACCTCGCCAACTTCGCCGCCGGGATCGGCCGGCCGCGCCCGCACATGGCCACCCATGCCCAGATCGCCGGCATCACCGCGCCGTCGCTGTTCTTCCATGGCCGCGACGACCGTGTCGTGCACTACGAGAGCTCGCTGAAGCTGGTCTCGCTGGTGCCCCGCTCCCGGATGGTGCTGCTGGCCGGCTGCGGCCACTGGGCCCAGCTCGAGCACGCCGATGAGTTCAACCGCACCGTCACCGACTTCCTCCTCCACAACTGAAGAAGAAAGGGCTTCTGCCATGCACGAGGTACACGAGCGGATCCTGGCCCGCGCCGAGGAGATCGCGGCCGAGGCCGCGCCGAGCGACGAACTGGGCCGGCTGACCGACAAGGCCGCCGAGGTGCTGCGCTCCAGCGGTGTCATCCGGATGCTCCAGCCGGCGGAGTTCGGCGGCTACGAGGCCAGCCCCGTCGATTTCTTCCGCACCCTGCGTGACATCGGTGTCCGGTCCTCCTCCGCGGGCTGGGTGGCCGGCGTGGTCGGCGTCCACGCCTTCGAGGTGGCCCAGATGTGCGTCACCTTGCAGAAGGAGATCTGGGGCGATGACCCGGACACCTGGATCGCCTCGCCGTACGCCCCGCTGGGCCGCGCGACCCCGGTCGAGGGCGGGTTCCGGTTCAGCGGGCGCTGGCCGTTCTCCTCGGGCACCGACCACTGCCGGTGGATCATCCTCGGCGGTCTGATCGTGGACGAGGACGGAAAGCCGGTCCCGGGCGGGCTGCGCCACTTCGTCCTTCCGCGGGCCGACTACGAGATCCTTCAGGACTCCTGGGACGTCGTCGGGCTGCGCGGTACCGGCAGCAAGGACATCCTGATCGAGGACAAGTTCATCCCGGAGCACCGGATCCTCGACCCGGTCCCGATGGAGGACGGCGGCCTGGCCCATCAGGTCGGCCGCGGCGACTCGGCGCTGTACCGGATGCCGTTCCACCCGATGTTCACCGCGGGCATCACCACCGCCACGGTCGCGATGGCGCAGGGCGCCCTGGCGGCGTTCGTCGCCTCGATGCGGGGCCGGGTCACCGCGCGGGGAGTGAAGACCGCCGATGACCCGCATCAGCTCGCCGTGCTCGGCCGGGCGATCGCCGACCTGGAGGCCGGTGAGATCCAGCTCTTCGACGACATCCAGCGGATGTGGGAGCAGGCACAGCGTGACGAGCGGTTCTCGCCCGAGGAACGGCTGCGGGTCCGCCGCAACCAGGTCCGCATCAGCCGCCGCGCGGTCGATGCCGTGGACGAGTTGTTCCTGCACGCCGGCGGCACGGCGCTGCGCAGCGACTCCACGCTGCAGCGGTTCTGGCGCGACATCCACGCCGCGATGAACCACGCCAGCAACAACGCCGACCCGATCTACCAGGCCTATGGCCTGAACGCGTTCGGTCACCCGTTGCCGGCGTCGGTGCTTTACTGAGCGGCCCGCGGGACCCGGCCCCGCGGGTGTCCCGGGCGCACCCGCCGCCGATCGGCCTGGCACCGACGGCGCCAGGCCCGCACGGGGCCGGAATCACCGAAAAGGCATGACCAAAAGCAAAATCTATCCCTATAAAACGGATGACATACGATGATTCGATCATTAGCCCGTTAGGACACGATCCTATTAACCCGCGCATTTAGTGCAGTCTGTGACCTATGTTGCTCCAAGGGGATGACGGAGTCGGCATCGGGGTCCAGACAGGGGGCGCCTTGACGGAACATGACTTCTTTCGTCCGGGGGGTGCGGGTGACGGCGGGAGTCCCATGCCCCATCTGCTGGTGTTCCTGCCGGGCATCGGGGGAAGCCGCCTGCGCGACCGCCTGACCGGGCGGCTCATCTGGGGGATCGACGGGGTCAGGCGGCCCGTGCGGCACAAGGAGATCGCCCGCGCCGACGCGGATCTGTGGGATCCGGACTTCGACGACGGAATCGAGGCCGATGGGCTCCTCGCCATTTCCGTACCAGGACTGACCCGCGTCAAGGGCTCCTATCAGGGACTGCGCGACCGGCTCGCCAATGCCTTCGCCCTCGATGAGGAGAACCATCTGGAGTTCCCCTACGACTGGCGGCGCCCCTGCTCGTTCACCTCCGCGCTGCTCGCCAAGGACATCGCGCGGAAACTGGCGGTGCTGCGGCGGAGGTCACCGGGAGCCAAGGTCATCATCGTCGCCCACAGCATGGGCGGGCTGGTGGCCCTGCACTATCTGCGCGAACACGACCGCGACCACGACTGCATCCGCCTGATCACCCTGGGCACCCCCTTCCGCGGCGCGGTCAAGGCCGCGGGGGCGCTGGCCGACGGGCTCGCCCTCGGCCCCTTCCGGGCGTTCCAGGAGACCCTGCTGCGCCTGCCCTCGGTCCACGAGCTGCTGCCGCTCTACCCGGCCATCGTCGACTGCCGCGGCCCGGAGCCCCTTCCGGCAGAGAGGATCACCGCCCTCGCCGGGGCCGTCGCGCTGGACACCGAGAAGGTCGAGGCCGCGCGCGCCTTCCTCGCCGGGCTGAACGGGCCGCTGGATGACCCGTGGCGACTCCAGCCCGTGGCGGGTTTCGGCTCCCGCACCCCGCAGGCCGGACTCCTGCGCCCCACCGGGCTGACCGTCTCCCCGCTCGCCGACCTGCTGCCGCCCGAGTACGTCGAGGACGGGCCACCGGACGGCGACGGCACGGTGCCGATCTGGTCGGCGGAGCCCGCCATCCCCGGCGTCCTCACCCAGTACGTCAACCAGAGCCATCTGGGCATGGTGGGCGGCAGGCAGGCGCTCTCGATCATCGTCAACCTGATCCGGGGGGCGCTCAGGGCGTCACGCGAACACGACCCCTTCCTCGGCCCGAGGGACCCCCTCCCCGCCGGGGCGCCGAAGGTACCCCTGTGGGGGCCGCGCCTGGACACCGACGTGCGGGACGTCTACCCCCTCGGCGGCCGTGTGGTCGTCACCGGACGCGCCGTCGGATGGCGGGGCGGGCTCTGGGGCGGGCTCGACTCCCGGGAAGGGCGCCGGCCCGCGGTGATCGGGCACGACGGCTCCTTCGAGATCGACTTCGGCGAGGTCGAGGAGGGCCTGCACACGCTCACGCTCACCGAACGGGAGCACGGGCCGGAGAAGTTCCTCGACGTCATCGAGGTCGCATGACCTGGATATGGGACTGGGAGTCGCCGAAGGACATCGCCAAGTTCGTCGTCCACACGCTGTACCCCGGCACCTGGCTCCTTCCAGAGAACGCCGCCGAACTGCGCTCCCTGTCGCCCTACGCGCTGGCCGAGGTGCTCTACGAACGGCTCCTCGACGAGAGGATCTCCTACGACCGGGAGCCGCCGAGCCTCGCCGGCCAGCAGATCAGGGAGCCGTTCCTCGTCCTGCGCGGGCAGCGAGGGCAGATGGTCGCCAACTGCGTCGACCTGTCCGTCCTCTACGCGGGGCTGTGCATCGCCGCGCACCTGCGTCCGCTGGTCGTGCTGTGCCAGTCCGCCGGGGACGCCCGGCACGCCCTCGTCCTCCTCACCCCCTACCCGGCCGAGCAGGGGCCGCTGTTCCTGTGGGGCGACCGCCCCGGCGAGAGCGGCTCCTTCGACCCGACCTGGAGGGAGATCAAGCAGTCCGTCCAGGACGTCAGGGACGGGCAGTGGCCGCCGGGCAGACGCAAGCTCCTGCCCGTGGAGCTCACCGCGCTCACCGACACCCCGCGGGCCCCCCGCGGCGACTTCCGCGAAGCGTGCGCCCGCGGCTTCGAACTGCTGGAGAGCGCCGACGACATCCAGGTCATCGACGTCTTCCGGCTGCTCCAGCGCAGGGTGGTGAAGGCCGAAGAGGCCATGAGCCTCTACACGCGGGCCGAGGACAACCCCCAGTTCGTCCATCCCGAGGTCCTCGCCTATGCCCGCGAGCATCTCGGCATCGATCCCCCGCTGGACCTCAAGTCGCTCCGCGAGTACCGCATGGGGCTCCCCCCTCTGGGAGCGGAGAACTTCACCCTGTACGCCTTCACCGACGAGCTCATCAAGGCGCTGGAGGCCAAACCCGTCTTCGAGGCCGTCGGCGGCACACGGCCCGGCGCGGAACGCCTCCAGGGCATCTACTCCAGGGCGGTCGGCGCCCGCCCCGGCACCTGGGTCGATGAGATGATGCTGGTGCGGGCCGCGGGAGCCGACGCCGGAGAGCCGTCTTCGCCGTCGTCGCTGGCGAAGTTCCTGCTCGCCATCGCCGGGGAGAACCGGCGGGATCCCGGCGAGCCGCCGCTCGACCGCTGGCTGAGACGCGAACGGATCCAGGACGAGGACCTCGCCGGGCTCCTGCGGCGCTTCCGGCCGTCGACGCCCGCCGACCGGGTCACCCACTGGGTGGTCGTCCATCTCGGCGACGAGGACTACCTGGAGCCCTCTCCCGACGCCGAGCGCCAGGTGCGCGTCCATGTGATGCCGCCGATCGGCGAGATGGAGACGCTCTCCCGCCGCTGCCCGGACGAGAACGCCATCGAGGGGACGCTGACCGAGCTGTTCAACGAACTGCTCGACCTGGTCAGGCTGGGCGACAACTTCGTCGTCGACATCGTCACCTCGCGGCGGCTGCTGGACCGGCGGTATGAGACCTGCAAGGTCATCAAACGAAACGGCCTCCGGCAGTCGCTGCACCCCAACCACCGGCCCCGGCTGCGCTGGGTGGGGCACTACGAGGACTACCTGCGGGGCGTGCAGGCCGATCGGGAGGAGAGCCACGACCCCGTCCTCGAACCCCTTGCCGTGCCCGGGAAGGCGGCGGAGAACGAGGAGGACCTGGTGACCTGGCTCGACACCGCCGAGGCCAAGGCCAGGAGCGTCCTGCTGGCGCTGCCCGCCGAGACGCCGCACGATCCGCTGGAGACGATCCTGGCGGCGGGCCAGGGAAGGATCCTGTGGTACCCCGGCCGCTCCCGCCTCACCGCGGAGGAGATCGAGGCGATCGAGCGGAACTGGCGGGCGGCGGCCGGCGACCGGGAGAACCTGCCGGAGAGACTCATCAAGGGAGTGAACGTGCCGAAGAGGCCGGTCGTCATCTGGAATGATCTTCAAGGCCGCGCGGGGCACGCGCTCCCGGGCGGGCGGCCGAGCCTGCCGGACGGGGGCGGGTGGCGATGAGCTGGGAGCTGTTCTCCGGCACCGGGACACCGCGCCGCCCCGAACCCACCCGGGAGCGCCCCGAACCCAAGGCGTACGACAGGCTCCCCGAGATGCCTCCCTGGCGCCGGGCGCACCGCGGCGACCCGCCGCCCTACGCCATGCCGGACGAGCTGAGGAACGCGGTGAACGCGGCGCTGCACCTGCGCCGGCCGCTGCTGCTCACCGGCGCGACGGGCACCGGGAAGTCCACGCTGATGGCGGTGCTGGCACGGGAACTGGACCTCGAACCGGTGCTGCCCTGGCACATCACCTCCAAGAGCGTGCTGGGCGACGGGCTGTTCTCCTACGACTCGCTGGACCGGCTCCAGGACAGCGACCCGGGGTCGGCGCGCAAACCGCCGGTCGACCACTACATCACCCTCGGGCCCCTCGGCACGGCGCTCGCCTCCCGCCACCCCAGGGCCGTCCTCATCGACGAGATCGACAAGAGCGACCTCGACCTCCCCGGCGACCTGCTCAACGTCCTGGAGACCGGCACGTTCGAGATCCCCCAGCTGGTCAGGGCGCGGAGGCTGCGCGATCCCGGGCTGCCCGCGCCGCCGCCCTTCCGCGTGCGCGGCTATGACGGCCAGGAGTACGACGTCGGCGACGGCAAGGTCACCGTGGCGCCGGAGAACTTCCCGGTGATCGTGTTCACCAGCAACGAGGAACGCGCCTTCGCCCCGCCGTTCCTGCGGCGCTGCATCCGCTACAAGTTCAAGGAGCCCACGGAGAAGACGCTCATCGAGATCGTCTCCAAGCATCTGGCGGGCGAGGAGCGGCTCCAGGCCGGCGCCATCGCCGACTTCGCCGAACGGCTCGGCCGCAGCGACAGGCTCGCCGTCACCCAGCTCCTCGACCTGGTCCACCTGGTGGCGGGCGGGCGGCCCGAGCCGATACCGGAGGAGGAGCTGCGGAAGATCCTGTTCAAGCCGCTCACCGAGACATGATCGAGCCGCTGGCGCGGCTGCTCGCCGGGCTCCGGCTGCCCGAAGGCCGGCGGCTCGGCGCCGAGGAGATCACCGAGATCATCTGGCTGGCCGGGCGCTACCCGTCAGAGCCCGGCGATCCCGGCGAGCACGGCGGCGCCGACGCGGCACGTGCGGCCGACGCC
>JAFACJ010000466.1 GCA_023425615.1 Actinomycetes bacterium | reverse complement strand
CCCTCGGTTACCGCAACGATAGTTCGCCTACGCTGCCCGTATGAGCGCTCCTCTGGACCCCGCCATGTTCGACGGATGCGACACGGCCGCCCCGCCCGTCCGCGTCGGCGACAAGTGGACCGCCAAGATCCTCAGATGCCTGGAGCAGGGCCCCCGCCGCTTCTCCGAACTCCAGGTACCCCTGCGCGGCGTCACCCCGAAGGTCCTCACCGCGACCCTGCGCGCCATGGAACGCGACGGCTTCCTCACCCGCACCTCCCACGAGGAGATCCCCCCGCGCGTCGAATACGCTCTGACCCACCTCGGCCGCACCCTCCTGGAACCCCTGACCGCCTCCTGCACCTGGAACCGCGCCCACCTCCCCGAGATGCTCGCCGCCCGCGCCGCCTACGAGGACCGCGCCCTGTCCTGAACGCCCGCGACCGGAGGCCGGGGACGTCCGCAGATGACGAAGGGGACCCGGAACTCCTCCGGATCCCCCTCGTCACCGAGCACGGCGGCCGCGGCCGCGCGTACCGGGTGTCACATCAGCTGCAGCCGCTGGTGGAACCGCAGCCTTCGCAGACGTAGCAGCTTCCCGCGGGGCGCATGCCCGTGCCGCAGGTCATGCACATCGGGGCGTCGGCGGTGCGGCGGACGTGGCTCTCGGTGGCGTCGACCCGGGCGGGGGTCGAGTCGACGACCGGGAGTTCGGCAGGAGCGTGACGCTCGATCCCCGCGGACTGGGCCAGTGCCTCGACGTCCTGGGTGGTGTGCAGGCTGGCGGGGTCCTCCCCGGCGGCCTGGAGGGTGCGCTCCTCGGCGGAGAAGATGCCGAGGGCGGCGCGGGACTCGTACGGCAGGTGGTCCAGGGCCAGACGGCGGAAGATGTAGTCCATGAAGGACGTCGCCATGCGGATGTCGGGGTCGTCGGTCATGCCGGCGGGCTCGAAGCGCATGTTGGTGAACTTCTCGACCCAGGTCTCCAGCGGCACCCCGTACTGGAGGCTGATGGAGATGGCCATCGAGAAGGCGTCCATCACCCCGGCCAGGGTGGAGCCCTGCTTGCCGAGCTTGAGGAACACCTCGCCCAGGCCGTTGTCAGGGTAGGACGACGCCGTCATGTAGCCCTCGGCGCCGGCGACGGAGAAGCGGGTGACCGTGGCCGGGCGCTTCTTGGGCAGGCGGCGGCGCACCGGGCGGACCGGCTCGGCGGGGGCCTGGACCGCGACGGGGGCCGCCGGAGCCTCCTCCTTCTTCGTGGCGGCCGACAGCGGCTGGCCGACCTTGCAGTTGTCGCGGTAGATGGCCAGCGCCTTCAGGCCCATCTTCCAGCCCTCGAAGTAGACCTTCTCGATGTCCTCGACGGTCGCGCTCTCGGGCATGTTGACGGTCTTGGAGATGGCGCCGGACAGGAACGGCTGGGTGGCCGCCATCATCCGGACGTGGCCCATCGGGCTGATGGAACGCTCGCCCATCGCGCAGTCGAACACCTCGTAGTGCTCGCGCTTGAGACCCGGCGCGTCCACGACGTGGCCGTGCTCGGCGATGTACTCGACGACCGCCTCGACCTGCTCGGGCTGGTAGCCGAGCTTCCGCAGGGCGCGCGGCACGGTGAGGTTGACGATCTCCATGGAGCCGCCGCCGACCAGCTTCTTGAACTTCTTCAGCGCCAGGTCGGGCTCGATGCCGGTGGTGTCGCAGTCCATCATCAGGCCGATGGTGCCGGTCGGCGCCAGCAGCGACGCCTGGGCGTTGCGATAGCCGTTCTTCTCGCCGAGCCGCAGGCACTCCGACCACTCGCGGGTGGCCTCCAGGTGGAGTGCCTTGTCCATCTCCTCGAGGGTGCGGATGGTGTCGTTGGCGGCGGCGTGCTTGCGCATGACGCGCTTGTGCGCCTCGGCGTTGCGCGCGTAGCCGTCGTAGGTGCCGACGGCCGCGGCCAGCTCGGCCGAGCGGCGGTAGGCGGTGCCCGTCATCAGCGAGGTGATGGACGCGGCGATGGCGCGGCCGCCCTCGGAGTCATAGGCGTGCCCGGTGGCCATGAGCAGCGCGCCGAGGTTGGCGTAGCCGATGCCCAGCTGGCGGAACGCGCGGGTGGTCTCGCCGATCTTCTCGGTCGGGAAGTCGGCGAACGTGATGGAGATGTCCATCGCGGTGATGATCAGCTCGACCAGCTTCACGAACGGCGCGACGTCGAAGGTGTTGTCCTCGCGCAGGAACTTCAGCAGGTTGATGCTGGCCAGGTTGCACGAGGAGTTGTCCAGGTGCAGGTACTCCGAGCAGGGGTTGGACGCGGTGATGCGGCCGGTCTCCGGCGCGGTGTGCCAGTCGTTGATGGTGTCGTCGTACTGGACGCCGGGGTCGGCGCACTCCCAGGCCGCCTGCGCCATGAGCCGGAAGAGGTCCTTGGCGCGGATGGTCTCGATGACCTCGCCGTTCAGCCGGGCGCGCAGCCCGAACTCGCCGTCGGTCTCCACCGCGCGCATGAACTCGTCGGACACCCGCACCGAGTTATTGGCGTTCTGGTACTGGACGGAGACGATGTCCTTGCCTCCGAGGTCCATGTCGAACCCGGCGTCGCGCAGGGCCCGGATCTTGTCCTCTTCCCGGGCCTTGGTCTGGATGAACTCGGCGATGTCGGGGTGGTCGACGTCGAGGACGACCATCTTGGCGGCGCGGCGGGTGGCGCCGCCGGACTTGATGGTGCCGGCCGAGGCGTCGGCGCCGCGCATGAAGGAGACGGGGCCGCTGGCGGTGCCGCCGGAGGAGAGCAGTTCCTTGGAGGAGCGGATGCGCGAGAGGTTGACGCCGGACCCGGAGCCGCCCTTGAAGATGATCCCCTCTTCCTTGTACCACTCCAGGATCGACTCCATCTGGTCGTCCACGGAGAGGATGAAGCAGG
>JAFACJ010000035.1 GCA_023425615.1 Actinomycetes bacterium | reverse complement strand
CCGCCGAGGCCGAGCGCAGGCGGATCGAGCGCGACCTGCACGACGGGGCGCAGCAGCAGCTCCTGGCCGTGGCCATGGACATCGGGCGGGCGCGCGGCAAGCTCGACGCCGACCCCGAGGGCGCCAGGCTGCTGATCGACCAGGCGCACACCGGGGCCCGCGCGGCGATCACCGAGCTGCGCCAGCTCGCCCGCGGCATCTACCCGGCGATCCTCACCGACCGCGGCCTGGACGCCGCCCTGTCGGCGCTGGCGGCGCGGACGTCGGTCCCGGTGCGGATCCGGGTGCGGCTTGCGGAGCGGCCCCCGGCGGCGGTGGAGTCGATCGCCTACTTCACGGTGGCCGAGGCGCTGACGAACGTCGACAAGTACGCCCGCGCCTCCCAGGCGAGCGTGGAGGTCTCCAGGGAGCAGGACAAGGTGATCGTCGAGGTGCGCGACGACGGCGCCGGGGGCGCCGAGATCCGGGCCGGGGGAGGGCTGGCAGGTCTCGGCGACCGGGCGGCGACCATCGACGGGACGCTGACGGTGCACAGCCCGCCGGGCGGTCCCACGACCGTGCGGGCCGTCCTGCCCTGCACCTGGTGAAATGGACACCGTGCGAGTCGTGATCGCGGAGGATTCCGTGCTGCTGCGCGAGGGCCTGGCCAGGCTGCTCGCCGACGAGGGCATCCAGACGGCGGGCACCGCCTCCGACGGGGAGGGCCTGGTGGCGCTGGTGGCCGAGCACCGCCCCGACCTGGCGATCGTCGACGTGCGGATGCCGCCGACGTTCACCGACGAGGGGCTGCGCGCGGCGGTGGCCGTGCGGCCCGTGCCGGTCCTGGTGCTCTCCCAGTACGTCGAGGAGCGGTACGCCGCCGAGCTGCTGGGCGGCGGGGCGCGCGGCGTCGGCTACCTGCTGAAGGAGCGGGTGGCGGAGGTGGCGGAGTTCACCGACGCGGTGCGGCGGGTCGCGGCGGGCGGCACGGTGATCGACGCGGAGGTCGTCGCCCAGCTGCTCGGCCGCAGCCCCCTGGAGGATCTGACGCCCAGGGAGCGGGAGGTGCTGGCGCTCATGGCCGAGGGCCTGTCGAACGCCGGGCTGGCCCGCCGGCTGGTGGTCGGGGAGGGCGCGGTGGAGAAGCACATCTCGCGGATCTTCCTCAAACTGGGCCTGGAGAGCTCACAGGACGCCCACCGCCGGGTCCAGGCGGTGCTGGCCTACCTCAGGGGAGGGGAATAGCGTCCGGTCCCGGCACGTTCTGGTATCCGGCATACTTGAAAGGCCCAAGGCTCCGGTTCCCGGCCCGGCATCCCGCGACCGACCCGGCGCCGTCTCGAAGGAGATCTTCCATGAAGCCTGACATCCACCCGAACTACGTGGTCACCGAGGTGACCTGTACGTGCGGCAACACCTTCACCACCCGGAGCACCAAGGACGACGGCGTGATCCGCGCCGACGTGTGCTCCAACTGCCACCCGTTCTACACGGGCAAGCAGAAGCTCCTCGACACCGGCGGCCGCGTGGCGCGCTTCGAGGCGCGCTTCGGCAAGAAGAAGGCCGCGGGCAAGTAGGCGGGCACCGAGCCCGGTCGCGGGCTGCGCAACGCAGCCCCGGCCGGGCTCCGCTTCTGCCTCCCCTTCCCCACGGTCCGTCGCCTGAAGAGAGCTCACAGTGAATTTCGATCTCGACGACTTCCTGCGCGAGTACGACGACATCGAGCGGTCGCTCGGTGACCCGGCCGTGCACGCCGACCAGAAGAGGGCGCGGGAGCTGGGCAAGCGCTACGCCCATCTGCGTCCGATCGTCGAGACCTACAAGGAACTGGAGACGGCCGAGGAGGACCTGGCCGCGGCCCGCGAGCTCGCAGCCGAGGACAAGGCGTTCGCCGAGGAGGCGGACGCGCTGGAGACGCAGATCGCGGAGCTGAACGAGCGGCTCAAGCGCCTGCTGGTACCGCGCGACCCCAGCGACGACAAGGACGTGATCCTGGAGATCAAGGCGGGCGAGGGCGGCGAGGAGTCGGCGCTGTTCGCCGGGGACCTGCTGCGCATGTACACCCGCTACGCCGAGCGCACCGGCTGGAAGACCGAGATGATCGACTCCCAGCTGTCGGACCTGGGCGGCTACAAGAGCGTCACCCTGGCGGTGAAGGCCAAGGAGGGCGCCTGGTCGCGCCTGAAGTGGGAGGGCGGCGTCCACCGGGTGCAGCGGGTGCCGGTCACCGAGTCCCAGGGCCGTATCCACACCTCGGCCGCCGGGGTGCTGGTCACCCCCGAGGCCGAGGACATCGACGTCCAGATCGATCCGAACGACCTGCGGATCGATGTGTTCCGCTCCGGCGGCCCCGGCGGGCAGTCGGTCAACACCACCGACTCGGCCGTGCGGATCACCCATATCCCCACCGGCACGGTCGTGCAGTGCCAGAACGAGAAGAGCCAGCTGCAGAACAAGGAGTCGGCGCTGCGCGTCCTGCGCTCCCGGCTGCTGGCCGCCGCGCAGGAGGAGGCGGACGCCGCCGCCTCGGCCGAACGCAAGGCACAGGTGCGCACGGTCGACCGCTCCGAGCGGATCCGCACCTACAACTTCCCCGAGAACCGCATCTCCGACCACCGCGTGGGGTTCAAGGCGTATAACCTCGACCAGGTGATGGACGGAGACCTGCAGGCCGTGATCCAGGCGCTGGTCGACGCGGACATGGAACGCAGGCTGGACGAAATTCAGCAGTAATGAACTTGCTTCTCGACGA
>JAFACJ010000370.1 GCA_023425615.1 Actinomycetes bacterium | reverse complement strand
AGGAGGCCATCGACTACGCCGCCTCCAAGGGCGTCGTCGTCATCGCGTCCATGGGCAACGACGGGGCGGCGCAGAACCGCCGCAACTTCCCCGCCGCCTACAACAACGTCATCGCCGTCGGCGCCGTCGACAAGTCCTTCAAGCACTGGAAGGACAGCAACCACAACGAGTGGATCTCCGTGTCGGCGCCCGGCGTCGGCATCGTCACCACCCAGCCCGGCAACGCCTACGCCACCGACGACGGCACCGGCGCCTCGGCCGCCATCGTCACCGGCGTCACCGCCCTCATCCGCTCCCGCTACCCCGGCCTGACCCCCGTCCAGATCAAGGAGGCGCTGGAGAAGGGCACCACCCACCGGCCCCAGGGCGGCTACAACGACAGGTTCGGCGCCGGAGTCGTCGACGCCTGGGGCGCGCTGCTGGCCGCGCACCGGCTCGCCAAGGCCGGCGGCTCACCCATCCTCTCCCCCTCCCGGCAGCGGGCGGCCGACCCCGCCGCCGAACCCGAGCCCTCGGCCGCCGCCTCCGCGCCCTCCGCCGCCGGAGCCGAACCCGAGGCCGAACCCGTCACCGAGCGGGTCTCCGACTCCCCCGGCCTCGTCATCGCCATCCTGGTCGGCGGCACGCTCCTGACCGGCGCGGCACTCGTCCTGGCCTGGCGCTCCCGCCGCCGCGCCAAGAGGGAACCCTTCGAGGACGACGAGGAGCCCGTCGGCGCGCTCATGGGCCTCGACTCCGTGCCGCGGCCCTCGGCCGAGGCACGGATCTCCGCGTCCCCGGCGTCCGCGGCGTCCGCGGCGTCCGCCGAGGAGCGTCCCTCCGTGCCGACGCCCTCGATCCCCGAGGCCGACCCGCACGACGAGTCCTACCGGCCGCCCTGGGCCTGACCCCGCAGCAGCCTCTCCACGACCGACGCGCAGAGCCGCCCCATGCCCTCCGCCCGCCGGTCGCACTCGCCCCTGACCAGCCCGGTGAAGGCATCTTCGCCGGGCAGGCGCCACACGTCCGGATCCAGGCGCGGCCGCAGGTGCCGCTCCGGTTCCCTCGGCCTCGCGTGCTCCACCGGCTCGGGCATCCTGCGGGGCCGCCCCTCTGGCCTGATGGGACTGACGGGCCTGACCGCCCTCATGGCCTTCACCGGACGTGCCTTCCGTACCCGCGTGTCCTTCGCTCCCCCGGCCATCCGCGTCCCGGCCCGCGTCCCGGCCCGCGTCCCGGCCCTCGCCCCGTCGACGGGCATGGCCGCCCGGACGTCGGCGCCATCAGCAGCCCGCACGTCCCCGGCGCGCTCCTGGCGTCCCCTCTCCGGACGTCCCCGCTCCGGGCGCTCGCCCGTCTTCCGCGCCCAGGAGACCTTCGTCTTCTCCTCCCGCGGCCCCTCCACGTCGGCGGCCACCGCCGTGCCCGACTCCCCCGGCACGCTCTCGGCGCCCGTCGACCTGTTCTCCTGGATCTGCCCGGCGACCGCCCACCCCATCGCCAGCACCATGAACCCGGCGATCGCCACCGCGCCCCAACCCGGCCCCTCCCATCGCGGCCGCATCGGCGCGCTGCGGTAACCCGCCACCGGCGGCGCCCACTCCTCCGGCTCTCTCCCTTCCATCCCCCACTCCTCCCTCGCAGACGGTCTTCGCAAAGTCGCCCACATCTAACGCGGGCCCCGAACACCGTCGGCCTCCGTTAGACACGACCTGGGAGCGACACATAACGAACACGGACCCAAGCCCCATCGACCAGGGGAATCCTTGATTCTTTCCATCCCCCGCCATGACGCTTCCCGCTTCGACGGCTCCCGCCCCGGCCAAACCCCCACGATCACCCCATGTCCTGAGGCACTGGCGCGTCGCACGCGCCGGAGGTCATGTTCTCCCGCAGGGGCACGCAGACGCGTTTCGACGGCCTCCGCCTGCGCATCACCCGCGACCGCACCACCTGGACCCTGCCCGCCCGCGCCCCGGCCTCCGCCGAACTCGCCGGGGACACCACCCTCCGCGTCACCATCAGCGGAGACCCCACCACCGCCCGGCACGGCGTCGTCTCGGGCGTCGGCATCAACCTCCTCTCCGGCAAGGCCCGGACAGGCGCATCCGTCGACCTCGTCTATGACCCGGAGAAACCCACACGGGCGAGCCGCCCACCCACATTCGCCTTCGCCCTTCGCACCCTGGCGCTCACCTCCACGGGCCTCGCCCTCGCCGCACTCTGCCTCCTCCTCAACCTCCCGCTCTGAACGGGACCACGGTCCCTTCCCCCGCCGTCCCAGGCCCCACAGGATTCCGCCGACAAGGACAGACTCCAGGGAGCGGCACATGGGTTACCACTTCAGCCCCGTGAACGGCGGATCGGGCTTCGACATCCCCGACCACGAAATGATCGACGTCCGCGAGGTCCTCCGCATCGGCGTCGGAGAGGCAGGGGCGGACTGCCCCGTGGAGATGCACAAGTTCGCATCCAACGACGGCCTCCTCGTCACACCCGAGGAATGCCGGGAGATCGCACGGCTCCTCGGCGGCCAGGCCGGCGAGTGGCTGGTCTCGGACTACCGGACCTTCGTGGACGAGGTCTCCGGCGACCTCGCCGGCAACATCCGCGCACTTGCCGACTTCAGCGCCGACGCCGCCGAACGGGGCGGCTTCCGAGTCCTGTGACTCCCGTGACGCCTGATAAAAGATTTCCCTAAATGAAGATAGAAAGCACCAGAAAGGTATTATTTCAGCCAACCAGAGGGGTCCCGCGGCCGTCTATATCTGTGCTCCCGAAAAACAGATACTCCACCGGCCCTGAGAAAGAGACAAGGCAGTGCGCGTCCCCCTCCGCTTCCTCCATCCCCTTCTGGCGATAACGGCCGCCCTCACCCTTTCCGCGGAGAGCTGCGACCCTGTCCCCGGCACGTCGGGCGCCCGCACCTCCGGCTTCTACGGCAGTCAGGAAACCGCGATCGGCCTGCTCTACACCAACCACCGACTGGGCCTCAACTGCGACTCCCGGCAACCGCCCCTCCCCAAGACGGCACCCGCCCATTCCGGCCATCGCGACCTGGCCCGCACCCATAGCAAAGACCTCGCCGAGAACTACACGACCCTCATCGACAAATATCCCCAAGGCGATCAGAGAAGAGGCCACATCGATTCCCAAGGCAAACTCCCCTGGGGCGTGAACGGCCGCATCCACACGGCTTTCCCCCAATTCTCCACCCAGGCCGAAAACGCCTTCTGGGCCCAGGGAACCCCCGCCCAGACCTCCTCAGCCGCCTGGACCTTCTGGTTCAACAGCCCCACCCACCGCGCCAACCTCGACAACTGCGCCCTGACCACCCACGGCATAGGCGTCTACTACGACGCCGTCCGCAACTGGACCTACTACGCCCACGACTTCGGCGGCTGACAAAACAAGACACCTCCCCACAACCACACAGGGTTCCCCGCCCGCCGATGCGCGGCCCTTCAGTCAGAGAGCAGCCAGATCCAGATCACCTCAGGAGCCGCCCCCGACCCCGCTGGAGCGATCGCGAAGCCCGAGCACCACATGACGAGCCGACCGGGCACCGCCCAGGACC
>JAFACJ010000363.1 GCA_023425615.1 Actinomycetes bacterium | reverse complement strand
GGGTGGCGGCGGCCTCGGTGATCCGCCGCAGCACGGTCTCCAGATCGAGATCACTGCCGATGGAGACGACCGCCTCCAGCAGGGAGTGCACCCGGTCGCGGGTGGAGCGCGCCGCCTCGAGCCTGGCCTGCAGCTCGCTCAGCAGGTCATCCAGCTGCAGCTGGGGCAGGATCAGCCGTGCCCTGTCCCGGCCGTGCCTGGGCTCGGTCTCCACGCTCCGGCCTCCTGAATCCCGACGGTCCCGACTTCCACCGACGTTCTGCGGAACTCTCGACGATACCTCGGACCACCACTCCCCCGCAGGTCACGAAAGGACCTTGGTCCTCCCACCACGGCCTTTCGGCCGTTGAGGGGACACCGGACCCCCGATACCTTCAATCAGGAACATACCGCCGCGAGAAGGGGGCCACTCCATGACCCAGGTCACCCCCGCCGCCCCGATCCGGGTCTTCCTCCTCGACGACCACGAGGTCGTGCGCAAGGGCGTCGCGGCGCTACTGGAGGCCGAGGGCGACATCGAGGTCGTCGGCGAGGCCTCGTCGGCGGCGCAGGCGCTGGCCCGGATCCCCGCCTCGGCTCCCGACGTGGCGATCCTCGACGTGCGGCTGCCCGACGGCGACGGGGTGAGCGTATGCCGCGAGGTCCGCGCGCGGCTCCCCCGGATCGCCTGCCTGATGCTCACCTCGTTCTCCGACGAGGAGGCGCTGTTCGACGCGGTCATGGCGGGCGCCTCCGGCTATGTGCTGAAGCAGATCCACGGTTCGGACCTGGTGGGCGCGGTGCGCACGGTGGCCTCCGGCCAGTCGCTGCTGGACCCGCGCTCCACCAGCCAGATGCTCCAGCGGCTGCGTGAGCGCGAGAGCCGCAGGGACCCGCTGGCCTCGCTGTCGGACCAGGAGCGGCAGATCCTGGAGCTGATCGGCGAGGGGCTGACCAACCGGCAGATCGGCGAGCGCATGTACCTTGCCGAGAAGACGGTGAAGAACTACGTCTCCAATCTCTTCGCCAAGCTGGACATGCGCCGCCGCACCCAGGCCGCGGCGTTCGCGGCCCAGCTCAAGGCGGGGCGCGAGCACCCCGAAGAACGATAGGGACAATAGGGACTTTCGCCCCTATGGGCCGGTGAACCGGGCAAGCAGGATGACGCCCATGTCCTTCGACTCCGGCGGCCTGGAGATCCTCGCGCGGGAGGAGTGCCTCGCCCTCCTCAAGTCCACGCCTCTGGGCAGGATCGTCTTCACCGACCAGGCGCTGCCCGCCGTCCAGCCGGTGAACTACGCGCTGGACGGAGAGGACGTGATCATCCGCACCTCGCCCGGTTCGAAGCTGGCAGCCGCCCTGCGCCAGACGGTCGTCGCCTTCGAGATCGACGACTACGACGTCGCCGAGCGCACCGGCTGGTCGGTGGTGCTGATCGGACGGGCCGGCCGGGTCAGCGACCCCGCCGAACTCGCCGCGCTGCGCTCCCTCGACCTGTGGTCCTGGGTGCCGGGCGAACCGGAGGAGTTCATCCGGATCTCCCCCCGGCTGCTCTCGGGCCGCCGGATCCCCGCTCGGCGGGAGGCTCTGCCCGATCCCGCCGCGCGTCCCAGCCGCTGACCGCCGGATCGTCCTCGCCGTGCTCGCGGGTGTAGGCGCGGCACCGCACCCGCTCGTCGACCATCCGCTGGCGCAGCGGCGCGACCCTGCCGCCCAGGCCCGGCACCCGGTCGATGACGTCCATCACCAGGTGGAACCGGTCGAGGTCGTTCAGCATCACCATGTCGAACGGCGTGGTGGTGGTGCCCCGCTCCTTGTACCCGCGCACATGCAGGTTGGCGTGGCCGTGCCTGCGGTAGGTCAGCCGGTGCACCAGCCACGGGTAGCCGTGGAAGGCGAAGATGACCGGCTTGTCGACGGTGAACAGGGCGTCGAACTCCGCGTCGCTCAGCCCGTGCGGATGCTCCGACGGCGGTTCGAGGCGCATCAGGTCCACCACGTTGACCACCCGGACGCGCAGCTCCGGCAGGTGCTCGCGCAGCAGGCTCGCCGCCGCGAGGGTCTCCAGCGCCGGCACGTCGCCCGCGCACGCCAGCACGACGTCGGGGTCGGTGCCGCCGTCCGTGCTCGCCCACTCCCAGATACCGAGGCCGCGGACGCAGTGCGCGACCGCCTCCTCCATCGGCAGCCACACCGGCTCCTCCTGCTTGCCCGCCACGATCACGTTCACCCGGTCGCGGGAGCGCAGGCAGTGGTCGGCCGTCACCAGCAGGGTGTTGGCGTCCGGCGGCAGATAGATCCGCACCACCTCGGCCTGCTTGTTCATGACGACGTCCAGGAAGCCGGGGTCCTGGTGGGTGAAGCCGTTGTGGTCCTGCCGCCACACATGGGAGGACAGCAGGTAGTTCAGCGCGGCGATGGGACGCCGCCAGGGCAGCGCGCGCGAGGCCTCCAGCCATTTGGCGTGCTGGTTGAACATGGCGTCCACGATGTGCACGAACGCCTCGTAGGTGTTGAACAGGCCGTGCCGGCCGGTCAGCAGGTAGCCCTCCAGCCAGCCCTGGCACAGATGCTCGCTGAGCACCTCCATGACCTGGCCGTGCCCGGCCAGATGCTCGTCGGTGGGCAGGATCTCCGCCCGCCAGACGCGGTCGGTCCGCTCGAAGACCGCCGACAGCCGGTTGGACGCCGTCTCGTCGGGGCCCATGAGCCGGAACGACCCGGGATTGGCGGCGATCACATCGCGCAGGTAGCCGCCGAGCACCGAGGTGGACTCGGCCTGCACCCGGCCGTGCCCGGGGACCGGCACCGCGTGGTCGCGGAAGTCGGGCAGGGTCAGGGGGCGCAGCAGCAGCCCCCCGTTGGCCCTGGGGTTGGCGCTCATCCGGCGGTCGCCCTCGGGGCTCTGCGCCAGGATCCGCGGCACCGGCGTCCCGTGCGCGTCGAACAGCTCCTCGGGGCGGTAGGAGCGCAGCCACTCCTCCAGCTGGACGAGCTGCCGCGGCTCGGTGCGCGGCGCCTTCAGCGGGATCTGGTGGGCGCGCCAGGTGCCCTCGACCGGCAGGCCGTCCACCTCGCGGGGCCCGGTCCAGCCCTTGGGGGTGCGCAGCACGATCATCGGCCAGGCGGGGCGTCCGCTCCCCCGGCCCGAGCGTGCCTCCTCCTGGATGCCGGCGATCTCCGCCGTCACCCGGTCCAGGGTCTCGGCCATCAGCCGGTGCATCTCCCGCGGGTCATCGCCGCTCACCACGTACGGGCGGTGGCCGTAGCCCTCCAGCAGGGACAGCAGCTCGCGCTCGGGGATACGGGCCGGCACCGTCGGATTGGCGATCTTGTAGCCGTTGAGGTGCAGGATCGGCAGCACCGCGCCGTCCCGCACCGGGTCGAGGAACTTATCGGAGTGCCAGCTCGCCGCCAGCGGCCCGGTCTCGGACTCGCCGTCGCCCACCACGCAGGCCACCACCAGCTCCGGGTTGTCGAACGCGGCGCCGTAGGCGTGGGCCAGGGAGTACCCCAGCTCGCCGCCCTCGTGGATGGAGCCGGGCGTCTCGGGCGCGGCGTGCGAGGGGACGCCACCGGGGAAGGAGAACTGCCGGAACAGCCGGGCCATGCCCTGCCCGTCCTGCGGGATGTGCGGGTAGATCTCGCTGTAGGTGCCGTCCAGCCAGGCGCCGGCCACCGCCGAGGGGCCGCCGTGCCCCGGGCCCATCACGAACATCATGTCCAGGTCCCGCTCACGGATCACCCGGTTGAGATGGGCGTAGCAGAAGTTCAGGCCGGGCGAGGTCCCCCAGTGCCCCAGCAGCCGCGGCTTGATGTGCTCGGGGCGCAGCGGCTCGCGCAGCAGGGGATTGCCCAGCAGGTAGATCTGCCCCGCGGAAAGGTAGTTCGCGGCACGCCACCAGGCGTCCAGGTCGCCGAATCCGTCAGACCCGCTCATGGTTCCTCGCCGGTGAGCGTGTCGGGGGCCCTGCGCGCCGTCTCCTTGGGCGTCCCGCCCTCGCCCAGCCGCAGCAGGACCTGGGGGTGGCCGCCCTGGCACAGCCGGGCGCGGACGAGCGCGCGCAGCTCCGGGATCTCCAGCGCCTGGGTGTGCAGCGCCGCCGACAGGCCCTCGGCCGAGGCGTGCAGGAGCACCCGTTGCAGCGCCTGCCCCGCCGCCAGCCAGTCGGCGCGCCCGTCGCC
>JAFACJ010000360.1 GCA_023425615.1 Actinomycetes bacterium | reverse complement strand
GCGCGGTGGGATGTTCCCGGTATGCCGATCCTGCGAGGAGTCGCTGAGCGTCTTCCGCGTGGCCTGGCGATCCCTCTCTCCCGGCCATGGGCGTCAGGGAAGACGAGGTCAGGGCAGTTTGATGGCCGACATGTACATTTCGAGGGTCGGCCGGTAGAGATCGACGTCGTCGAGCCGGCTTCCCAGCACGACGGAGTCGCTGGTGGCGATGAGGACGTGCGCGAAGGTCAGGGCGGGCATCAGCAAGGTCCCGCCGATCTTGTCCAGGCCCTCGACGATGAAGGCGGCCAGTTCCCGGGCGACCTTCAGCCTTTTCGCACTGACCCGTTCCCGGGCTTCTGGGTTGCGGAGCAGGTACAGGGTGAACTCGTGGCCGAGGGCCGCGTGTTCCACTCCGCGGTCCTGGCTGAGGTGGCGCCACCGGCGGGCGACCTCGTCGAGTTCGCGTGCACCTACCGAGGTCGCCGCGGCCAGTACTTCGGTGAAGTTGTCGAAATAGCGGCGCCAGTACTTGTCGCTGACGGCGAGGAAGAGGTCTTCCTTCGTACCGAAGTGCTTGTAGACGGCGCCTTTGGTGAAACCCGCCGTGTGGGCGATGTCGTCGATGGTCGCCTGGGTGAAGCCCTTCTCGGCGAATACCTGCTCCGCGGCGTCCAGGAGCAGCGAACGAGTGTGCTCCAGGCGTCGCTCCCTCGTCCAGCGCTCGACCATGCCAGCGAGTATGCCATAGGGCTGTGGCCGGGCTTCGCGGCCTGAACTGGGTGGATGCGCCCCGGGAGTAGGTCCGGGCCGCATACGTCACCCGGGCGATATCGAAACGTGCCACCGGGCGGAGACGGCAGATCCGCCGTCGAGGGCGCCGATGCCTTGCCGTTCGTCGGTGCTGACCGGTTCAGGACGGCTCGGTCGCGTTCACCTGCCGCAACGCTGACGCCTGATAAGTATCTCAGATACCAGTTCCCCTCACAGATACCGACGAGTACCCTGCGGGTGCGGATGCCATGACACCTGACGAGGAGGGTGCTGTGAGTGACATGCCGGACGGAACGAAGGCGGGTTCCGTCACCGAGCCGCTGGGGGCGACGACCGAGCCGGGGGCACCGGTTCGGCCCGAGTCCAGGCCGGTCCTGATCTGGGCCGTGGTGGGCGGGCTGATCCTGGCGTTGCAGCTGTACGTGTGGACCCGGTGGGTCACCGGGCCGTACTTCGAGCGGGTGCCCTCGGGGCCGAGTGACCCGCCGACGTACATGAAGGTGGTGCTGACCGCGAACATGGTCGCCATGTGGGTCCTGGTGCCGATCTGTTCGTGGTGGTTCATCATCAGGCCCTGGCGGCGCGAGCGGCGCATCACGCTGGACGGCATGCTCATCGTCTCCATGGGCCTGATGTTCTTCCAGGACCCGCTGCTGAACTATTTCAACACGTGGTGCACGTACAACGCATGGCTGTTCAATCGGGGCTCCTGGTCATCGAACATTCCCGGCTGGCTGTCCCCGGAGGAGCCGGGCCATCAGGTGCCGGAGCCCATCTTGACGAACGCGCCGGGTTATGCGTTCGGCGTCCTTCTGCTCACGATCGCCGGATGCTGGGCCATGCGCAGGATCAAGGCGCGCTGGCCGAAGATCAGCAATCTTCAGCTGATCGGCGTCACCTATGCGATGGCCATCGTCTTCGACTTCGTCATGGAGGGCTGCGTCATCCTGCCGGCCGGGATGTACTCGTATCCCGGCGCCATCCAATCGCTGTCCATCAACGCCGGCCACTACTACCAATGGCCCATCTACGAGGGGCTGATGTGGGGAGGCGTCCAGGCGGCCCTGTGCTGTCTGCGCTACTTCACCGACGATCGCGGCCAGACCGTCGTCGAGCGCGGCCTGGACCAGGTACGCGGAGGTCCCGTGCGCCGGCAGCTCACCAGATTCCTCGCGATCTTCGCCGCGGTCAGCGCGTGCTTCTTCACCTTCTACAACGTCCCGGCGCAGTGGATCGGTATGCACGCCGACCCTTGGCCCGTCGATGTGCAGAAGCGTTCCTACTTCAGCGGACCCGTCTGCGGTGAGGGAGCGGACCGGCCCTGCCCCGATCCCGCTCTGCCGATCCCCACCAAGCGCTCTGGCTATGTCGACGTCAACGGGAAGTTCATTCTGCCGCCGGGCGCGGAGCAGCCGAAGGTCGTCCCCTTCGAGCGAGGGAAATGAGTCGCTCGCCAAGGGTCGGACCGCCGTCGTCCCCTCTGGTCCGGACGTTGCGAGAGCCGGTGCGGTCTGAGTCCGGAAGGCGCAGGGTCCGTCCGGATGGGACGGGGGCGGAAGATGATCGCTGTCAGCGAACATGGGGAGGGAATGAAACTCGGCTACGATTTCTTGAGTGCTGTTGACTCAACAATCGTGACTGGGGAGTGAGATGAGCGAGAAGCTGACGGTGCCGGTGCTGCCGCTGGACGACACGGTCGTGCTGCCCGGCATGGTCGTCCCCCTGGAGCTGAACGACGGGGAGGTGCGGGCGGCGATCGAGGCCGCGCGGACCGCGGGTCAGGGCAGGAAGCCGCGGGTGCTGCTGGTGCCCCGGGTCGACGGCCGGTACCCGGCGATCGGCGTGCTGGGCGTGGTGGAGCAGGAGGGCAGGCTGCCGGGCGGTGAGCCGGGCGCCGTCGTGCGCGCCGTCGCCAGGGTCCGGATCGGCGCGGGGACGACGGGTCCCGGCGCGGCGCTGTGGGTCGAGGGGACGCAGGTGGAGATCCCCGAGGCCGCCGGCGCGGAGAAGCCGGCCAAGGAGTACAAGGAACTGGTCAAGGCGGTCCTCCAGCACCGTGGCGCCTGGCAGCTCGTCGACATCATCCAGCAGATCGAGGACCCGTCCGTCCTGGCGGACCAGGCCGGATACGCGCCTTACCTCACGGTCGAGCAGAAGGTCCGGCTGCTGGAGACCGTCGACGTGCTCGAACGCCTCGACCTGGTGATCGGCTGGACCCGCGAGCACCTCGCCGAGCTGGACGTCGCCGAGACCATCCGCAAGGACGTCCAGGAGGGCATCGACAAGCAGCAGCGCGAGTTCCTGCTCAAGCAGCAGCTCCGCGCCGTCCGCAAGGAGCTCGCAGAGCTCAACGGCGACGCCGAGGGAGGCGAGGAGGAGGACTACCGGGCGCGCATCGAGGCAGCCGACCTGCCGGAGAAGGTGGAGCAGGCGGCGCTCAAGGAGGTCGACAAGCTGGAGCGGGCGAGCGAGGCGTCGCCCGAGGGCGGCTGGATCCGCACCTGGCTCGACACCGTCCTGGAGATCCCCTGGAACGAGCGCACCGAGGACGCCTACGAC
>JAFACJ010000358.1 GCA_023425615.1 Actinomycetes bacterium | reverse complement strand
GCCCCGTCCCTGGTCAGGGAGTGAGGACCAGGGAGATGTTGTGGCCTCCGAAGCCGAAGCTGTTGGCGACGGCCGCGCGCACCGGCAGCCTGCGGGCCGCGCCCTTGGCGACCTCGACCTTGATCGCCGGGTCGACCTCCTGGAGGTTGAGGATGCCGGGGACGACGCCGTCGCGCACCGACAGCAGGGCGCTGACCGCGCCGAGCGCGCCGCTGGCGCCGATGAGGTGGCCGGTCATCGACTTGGTGGCGGTGACGAGCGGGTGGGAGCCCAGGGCACTGGCGATGGCCTCGGCCTCGGCGACGTCGCCCTGCGGCGTGGAGGTGGCGTGCGCGTGCACGTGGTCGATGTCCAGCGGCGACAGGTCGGCGTCCGCCAGCGCCGCCTGGATCGCCCTGGCCTGCCCCTCGGGGTCGGAGGCGGTGATGTGGTCGGCGCTGGAGGTGATGCCCGACCCGGCGATACGGCCGTGGACGGTCGCGCCGCGGGCGGCGGCGAACTCGGCGCTCTCCAGCACCACGACCGCCGCGCCCTCGCCCATGACGAACCCGTCGCGGGTGACGTCGAAGGGCCGGGAGGCGGTCTCGGGCGAGTCGTTGCGGGTGGACAGGGCGCGCATCTGCGCGAACGCGGCCATGGTGAGCCGGTGCAGGCAGGCCTCGGCGCCGCCGGCGACGACGACGTCGGCGCGGCCGAGCCGGATGAGGTCGGCGGCGAACGCGATGGCCTCGGCTCCGGCGGCGCAGGCGCTGACCGGGGTGCGGGCGCCGCCCTTGGCGCCGAGTTCCATGCTCACGTAGGCGGACGGCCCGTTGGGCATGAGCATCGGGATGGTGTTGGGGGAGACCTTCCGCGGCCCGCCCTGGGTGATGAGCTCGTACTGGCCGAGCAGGGTCGTCGCACCGCCGACGCCGGTGCCGATGACGACGGCCAGCCGCAGCGGGTCGACTTCGGGCGCGCCCGCGGACGCCCACGCCTCGCGCGCGGCCACGATCGCCATCTGCTCGACCCGGTCGAGGCGGCGCGCCTCGACCCGGCTGAGCACCTCGGTGGGCTCGACCTTGAGGCGTCCGGCGATCCGGGAGGGCAGGTCCTGCGCCCACTCGTCCTCGATGAGGATGACCCCGGAGTCTCCCGCGAGCAGCGCCTCCCAGGTGCTGGGCAGGTCGCCGCCCAGGGGGGTGGTCGCGCCCAGGCCGGTGACGACCGCTTCGCGCATGGTTCTTCTCCCGTCTAGATCTCACAAATGGCTTCCGGCTCAGACAAGGGGACCGGTCCGCCGGATCATCAGTCTGCCAGGGGAGAGCGTGATTAACGCTGGGGATCATGAACCAAGCTGGCCCATGGGGGATTGTAGGTAACCTATAAGTCGATCTTGTCACTTCGGCGTGCCGCCGTCGCTCGGGGGACGACGGGTCGGGCGCCGGGCCGGCCCCCGCTGGCTAGACTCGTGCGCCATGGCCGACGACCCCGCCTCCCGGATGTCCGAACGGCGCCGGAGACGGGCACACGCCCTCTACCGCACGCTCGCCGCCATCGCCCTGGGCGGGATCCTGGGCGCCCTCGCCCGTTACGGCCTGGCCGTCGCGCTCCCCTCGCACCCCGGCGGATTCGTCCGCGCCACCTTCCTCATCAACGTCACCGGCTGCCTGCTCATGGGCGCCCTGATGGCGCTCCTGGCCGCCCGCCCCACCCTGCCCCCGCTGACCCAGCCCTTCCTCGGCGTGGGCGTCCTGGGCGGCTTCACCACCTTCTCCACCTACATCCTCGACGTCCACCAGGCGGACTCCCCCGGCACCACCCTGCTCGTCCTGGCCGCCACCCCCCTCGCCGCCCTGCCCGCCGTCTGGCTGGGCAGCGCTATCACCGAGGCCCTCCTGCGCCGGACGGGAACGACGCGGTGACCGTCCTGCTGGTGGCGCTGGGCGCGGTACCGGGCGCCCCTCTGCGGTACCTGATCGGCCGGGCCGTGCAGAGTCGGCACCCTTCGGACTTCCCGTGGGGAACGTTCACGGTGAACATCATCGGATCGTGCCTCCTCGGGCTCCTGGTCGGACTGCCGGTGGGGGAGGGGGCGATGGCGCTGATGGGCATCGGTTTCTGCGGATCGCTCACCACCTACTCGACGTTCGGGTACGAGACGCTCCGGCTGGCCCGCGAGGGAAAGCCGAGCGCGGCGACCGCCAACCTCGTGGTGAGCACGGCCGCGGGGCTGCTGGCGGCTGCCTGCGGCCTGGCGCTGGGACACGCCCTGTGAGCCCCGCCGATTGTCCACAACTGACATCCCGTCTAAAGTGGGCGGCCCATGATCGCGCGGAGGGAGGGCGATTGGGCTTCGCCGCACCCGTATGGCGCACCGGCCGTCGCCGTGAGAGCACCATCCCCAGACTGCTCGACGCCGGCATCGAGGTCCTGCTGGAGAAAGGCCACACCGGCTGCACCCCCGAAGCCGTCGCCGCACGCGCACGGGTGGCGCCCGCCGCCGTGTTCCACCACTTCGGCACCCTGAACGACTTCCGGCTCGCGGTGGCCGAAGAAGTCGCCTGCCGCCGCCTCGTCAGATTCCAGAGCCTGCTGGACACCGCCCCACGAGACGCCGACCCCCTGGAGACCGCCCTCACCCTGCTGGCCGACCTCAACTCCCACCGCACCGGCGAGGCGCTCCTCCACCTGATGGCCGCCTCCCGCACCGACCCCGCCCTGGCCGACCGCCTGGCACCCCTCCTGGACGCCTACCGCCGCGACATCCAGGAGATAGCCGTCCAGCTCCCCGGCCTGGCCGCCCTGCCCCCCGGCCTCCTCGCCCACCTCATCCAGCTGGCCCTCGACCTCTCCCACGGCGTCGCCCTCCGCGGCGGCGACCAAGAGGCGCACCTCCCCCTGGTCCTGGCGATCCTGCGCGGCAGACTGGCCACCCTCCTGGACGAGGGCACCGGCGACTGAGGCCGCAAGGCCGTCCCTCTCGTCCCGGCCCGACCCCTGCCTCTGCCATCATGTTCGTGATCATTACGCATCCGCGCGATCGCAGAAAGTGAGGCTTCGTGTCCAAGGTCAAGCTGAGCACCGACCACGGCGACATCGTCATCCGGCTCGATGAGGACAAGGCACCGAAGACGGTCGAGAACTTCCTCCAGTACGTCAGGGACGGCCACTACAACGGGACGGTCTTCCACCGGGTGATCGACAATTTCATGATCCAGGGCGGCGGCTTCGAGCCCGGCATGAAGCAGAAGGGCACCCGCGCGCCCGTCCAGAACGAAGCGGACAACGGGCTGAAGAACACCAGGTACAGCGTCGCCATGGCCCGCACGATGGACCCGCACTCGGCCACCGCCCAGTTCTTCATCAACGTGGCCGACAACGACTTCCTCGACCACAGTGGCAAGACCGCCCAGGGCTGGGGCTACACGGTCTTCGGCGAGGTGACCGAGGGCCGTGGCGTCGTCGACGCCATCAAGGCCGTCCCCACCGGCTCCAAGGCCGGCCATCAGGACGTCCCCAAGGACGACGTCGTCATCGAGCGCGCCGAGATCGTCGAATAGCCCATCAGGCCCCGCAAGGACGCGCTTCCTGCGGGGCTTCGAGGCGCCCGCCGCGGCCGCGGGCACCTGGGCGCCGACACTCAGCCGTTCGGCTCAGCGCACCGGCCGGTAAGCGGTCTGCTCGCGCTGGCGGCGCTGCCCGTAACGCGGCGCGACGCTGGGCCGCGGCATCTCGTGGCGGGGGAACAGCGCGATCGCCAGCAGCGTCAGGGAGAAGCCGCCGACGCGCAGCAGCGTCGGGACGAGCCCGTCGGCCCAGGACTCGCCGAAGAGCACCGGCCCGCACAGCACGAGCATGGTGCGTCCGGTGACGGTGATGAGGGTGGCGACGATGCTCACCCGGCAGCGCTGCAACGCGATCTGCAACTGGATGAGCGCGATCCCCGCCATGCCGAGGGTGAGATAGGGGTAGGGCGAGACGAGCAGCGCCTCAAGGGTGCCCCGGTCGGCCCAGACCGCCGCGATGCCGCGGATGCCCGCCTCCGCGACACCCGAGCAGACGCCCGCCCCGATCCCGTACGCCACGCCCGCCAGGGGCCGCGCGTGGCGTCCGTCGCGTCTGCGGTCGCCGACCAGCCAGACGAGCCCCGAGATGACCAGCGGCGGGATGACCACCACCAGCAACTGCCAGACGCCCGGCGCCCGCGAGTCGAGGTCGGTGCTGTCGCCGCCGCCCCCGGACAGGCCGAGCAGGACGGTCGCGACACCGAACAGCGCGACGCTCGTCCACTCCCGCGCGCTGAGCCGCTCGCCGAGGAAGAGCGTCGCGTAGACCAGCAGCAGCACCAGGCTGACGGAGAAGAAGGGCTGGGCGATGGCCAGCGGCAGCGCGGAGAAGGCGATGACCTCATAGGCGAGGCCGACGAACAGCAGCAGCCCGCCGGTGAACCACACCCAGTCGGTGACCATGGACCAGGCGGCGTGCACGGGACGGCCGCCGCGCAGTGGGGGCATCCGCCGCGCCGCGTTCCGGAAGACGAGGAAGGCCGCGTAGTAGACGCTGGTGCCCAGGAGCGCCGCGCCGATCGCGCCCAGGATGCCTACGTCCAAATCGGAACTCTCATCATGTCATCCCCGTGTGATCTGGCTCTCTTCAGACGGACACCTTAAGGGAATGATGTCGCGATTGTTATCTCGGCTGGATATCTAATTATCGCCGTTGATCACGCTATGCGGCACAATGCTCACTCTCCACCCCTCGGCTCACGGAGGCGCGCCCATGGGACGGCTGAACCGCACGAGTTCTGCGCTCCTGGTCATCGCGGCACTCGCGGCGGCGCCCGGCGCGATACCGGCACCGGCCGCCGCCGCGGCACCGGCCGCCTCGGCCCGCGCGGACAAGACGATCAAACTGCGCCAGGGCACCCCGATCGACGCCGCGAGCCGCGCCGGAGGCACCTGCCCGGTGCCCGCCGACAAGGACGGCTGGCACTTCTCCATCGCCCAGGCCCCCCCGAACGTGAACTTCGCGTCGGTGACCGCCACCTTCGACATCGGCGGCACCCAGACGGTCGGCGCGGGCGGCCACGACGCCTACCTCGCCTCCGAACGCGGCGCCAAGCTCACCGGGGCCACGGCCGTAGTGGACGGCCCGCTCCTCCTGCTGCCCCTCGTCCTCTACTTCGACCTGGCCGACACCTGCCCCGGCCAGGCCCCGCCGCCCGCCCCCGAACCCGCCCCCGAGGCGCCTCCGGCCGACCAGCCCGCCGCCGACCAGCCGCCCCAGGACCAGCAGCCCCAGGACC
>JAFACJ010000330.1 GCA_023425615.1 Actinomycetes bacterium | reverse complement strand
GACGCATCCCGCGCCGCCGTCTGGCCCAGGCCTCCTCGCCCTTCGAAGGGCTCGCCGAAGCGGGGGTCTGACCCCCGGGGGAGAAGGCCGGCCTCACCGCGCCGCGGTCGTCTGACCTGGCCTTCTCCCCCCGCCGCGGCGGGTCGCGCGATGATCACGGTTGCGGAACGGACGGGATGTCATTCTGTGGAGCGATGGGGAACAGTCCGTTTCGCCCGTAGACTGCCCGGGTGGACGCGACAGCAGTAGACCCCCTCGTCGGGCGAGTGCTCGACGGGCGCTACCGCATCGAGTCGCGGGTCGCCCGCGGTGGCATGGCCACCGTCTATGTGAGCCGCGACCTCAAACTGGACCGGATCATCGCGCTCAAGGTGATGCACCCGCATCTGGCGCAGGACGAGGAGTTCGTCCGCAGGTTCATGGGCGAGGCCAAGGCCGCGGCCGCCCTGTCCCACCCGAACGTGGTGGCGGTGTACGACCAGGGCACCGACGGGGAGCACACCTACCTCACGATGGAGTACCTCCCCGGGCGCACCCTGCGCGACCTGCTGGAGGAGCGCGGGCGGCTGCCCGTCCGCGACGCCCTGGAGATCATGGCGCCGGTCCTGGCCGCCCTCGGCGCGGCGCACCGGGCCGGGCTGATCCACCGCGACGTCAAGCCCGAGAACGTGCTGCTGACCGTCGACGGCCAGGTCAAGGTGGCGGACTTCGGGCTGGCCCGCGCCGAGACCGACAGCAAGCAGACCAAGACCGGGATGATGATCGGCACGGTCGCCTACATGGCGCCCGAGCAGGTCGTCTCCGGCCAGTCCGGCCCCCGCACCGACGTGTACGCCGCGGGCATCCTGCTGTTCGAGCTGCTCACCGGACGCCAGCCGCACGTGGGCGACACGCCCCTCGCCGTCGCCTACCGCCACGTCAACGAGCAGATCCCGCTGCCGTCCCAGCTCGTGCCCGGCATCCCGCCGCGGATCGACGCGCTGGTCATCTCGGCCACCAGCAAGGACCCCGCGGGCCGCCCCGCGGACGCCGACCACTTCTACGCGCTGCTGGCCGACCCCTCGCTGGCGCTCCCCGCCCCTCCCCCGCCGGCGGCGCACGCCGGACCCGACAACGCGACGTCGGTGCTGGCGGTGCCCGGCGTGCCGGCCCCCGGAGGCTCCTACCCGGGTTCGCTGCCGCCCGGAGGCTCCTACCCCGGAGGCTCCTACCTTGGAGGCTCCTATCCTGGCGCGCCGCCGCCCGGAGGCTCGCTGCCCGACGGCAGCACGACCGTCATGCCGCACGACCCCGCGGCCGTGCTCCCCCACAACCACACGACCGTGATGCCGGCCGGCCTCGTTCCCGAGGGGCGGCCACAGGAACCGGTCATGCTGTTCGACCGGATTCTGCACTTCGTCACCGGCAGGTTCGTGCTGATCACGCTCGGCGTCATCGCGTCCATGGTGATCGGCTGGGCCACCTGGTACCAGGTCTCGGGCAAGTACGACCATGTCCCGAAGATCGTCGGACTGAGCCAGGCGGACGCGGTGGAGACGCTGCGCGGCGAGGGCATCGCCTACACGATCTCCGACGCCAAGGAGTACTCCGACCGCGCGCACAAGGGCACCGTCGCCAAGGTCACCCCCGGCGAGGGCAGCAAGGTCCAGCCGGACGAGCCCGTCGTCCTCGTGCTGTCCAAGGGCCTCACCCCGGTGAAGATCCCCGACGTGGCGGGGCAGGGCGCCGAGCAGGCGGCGGAGGCGCTCAAGGCGTTCTCGCAGCTCACCCAGGAGAAGCGGCCGGGCGCCGCGGCCGAGGGCACCGCCCTGGGGACCCAGCCCAAGGCCGGCACCACGCTCTCCCCCGATGAGCCGCTGGTGCTCCTGATCAGCAGCGGCCTGGCCATGCCCGACCTCGTCGGCAAGCCCAAGGACGAGGCATACGCCCTGCTCGACAAGCTCAAGGGGCAACTCGGCGGCAATCTCACCTACCAGCAGCAGGAGCAGACCGACCCCTCCAAGGAGGACGGCGCCATCCTGTGGCAGAACCCGCCCAAGAACACGGTCCTGAAGCCGGGCGACGTGGTCTCCCTCGGCGTCAACAAGAAGAACGACTGCTTCCTGTCGGCGATCAACCCCTTCTGCGACAAGGACGAGGGGCCCGACGAGCACGGCAACGTCAAGGTGCCGCGGCTGTTCGGGCGCTCCATCGACGACGCCGTGGCACGGCTGCAGCGCGTCGGCCTCCAGCCGAACGTGCAGCACAAGCTCAACAGCGGCCGTGTCGTCGAGCAGCAGCCCGGCGGCGGGGAGCGCGTCCCGCCCGGCACGGTCATCACCATCTACGACTGACGTCAGTCCGGGGGCGGCCCCGACCTCCGCGAACCGGGGCGGCCGGTCCTCGCTGCGCCGCGGCCGCTCCCCCGGACTGTCGGTGGCTCCCACTACGCTTGGCGCATCATGAGCACACAGCGGAGCCCGATCGGGGCGCACGTACCGGTGGCGGGCGGCCTGGGCACGGGAGGACTGAAGTACGCGGCGCAGATCGGGGCGGAGGCCGTCCAGGTCTTCGTGAGCAATCCGCGCGGCTGGGCGCAGAGCCCCGGCAAGGAGTCGGAGGACGCGCTGCTGCGCGCCTCGGACCTGCCGGTCTATGTGCACGCCTCCTATCTGGTGAACTTCGGCTCGCCCAGCGCCGACACCCTGGAGAAGTCGATCGGCTCGATCGCCCACGCGCTGGCGCGGGGCACCGAGATCGGCGCGCTGGGCGTGGTGGTGCACACCGGGTCGGCGGTCACCCAGACCCACGCCGCGGCGATGGCCCAGGTCCACGAGCATCTGCTGCCGCTGCTGGCCGATCTGCCCGAGGAGGCGCCGCGGCTGCTGCTGGAGCCGATGGCCGGGCAGGGCGCGATGCTGTGCGCCACCGTCGACCAGCTCGGCCCCTACTTCGAGGCCCTGGAGCACCATCCCAAGCTCGGCGTCTGCCTGGACACCTGCCACGCCTTCGCCGCCGGCCACGACCTGACCGCGGAGAAGGGCGTCTCCGACACCCTGGACGAGCTGGTCGCCACCGTCGGGGAGGGCCGCCTGGGGCTGGTCCACGCCAATGACTCCAAGGACGTCTGCGGCTCGAAGAAGGACCGGCACGAGAACATCGGCAGGGGCATGATCGGCGAGGGGCCGTTCGCCGAGCTGCTGGCGCATCCGGCGGTCGCCGGCGTCCCGTTCGTCATCGAGACCCCCGGCCGCGCCCCCGAGCCCCACCGTGCCGACATCGACACGCTCAAGCGGCTGCGGGGCTGAGGTCCGCCCTCCGCCCGGCGGGACCGGGCGAAGGCCCCTGGAAAACGCTCAGGCGCTGAGACGGACAACCCCCCGACTGTCCGCTCAGCGCCTGAGCTCTCACCACCGGATCCCACCCCCCCGGTACGGGATCCGGCGGCTGTGACCCTCCCGTCCCGGGATCAGCAGACCCCGGGCTTCCGGAGGACCTCCAGAATCGCCTTGCTGAAGAAAACAGTAGGGGCACCGCCGCGCCGTGGGCAGACCTCGACCCCGCCCGCGCGACCAACGGTCAGTAGTCAACGATGTACGTAGAGTGACTGCGGGATGAGCGGTCGATTTTCCGCGACGAACGGTCAATGGGCGCTACGGCGCAGGTCTCAGCGCCTGCCCGCCTTGAATCCGCGCACCAGCAGGTCGCGCACCTGCCGGGTGTGCCGGCGGCTGACCGGCAGCAGCGCGCCGCCCACCCGGACCGCCGCCCGCCCCCCTTCCAGCCGCAGCTCCTCGATATGGGCGCAGGCCACGAGGGTGCTGCGGTGGATCCGGATGAACCCCGCGTCCTGCCAGCGCTCGGCCAGCACCGTCAGCGGGATGCGGACCAGGTAGCCCCCGCCCTCGCCCGCCGTGTGCAGGCGCACGTAGTCGCCGTGCGCCTCCACGTGGGTGACCGCCGAGCGGCTGACCATGCGGGTGCGCCCGCCGAGCTCCACGGGGATCATCTCGTCCGACGGGGGCGCCGCCGCGGCTCCGGCCGGGCCGCGGCGCACCGCCCGCTCCACCCGGCGCACCGCCTCGGCCAGCCGTTCGGGGCGCACCGGTTTCAGGAGGTAGTCCACCGCCCCCAGGTCGAAGGCGGCGACCGCGCCGTCGGCGTGGGCGGTCACGAAGACCACGGCGGGCGGCTCGGCGAACCCGCCCAGCAGCCGGGTGAAGTCGAACCCGTCCAGGCCGGGCATGCGCACGTCGAGGAAGACCGCGTCCAGCCGGTCGCCGCCGGCCAGGACGCGGCTCAACCCGCGCAGCGCCTCCGCCGGGTCGCACGCGCCGGCCACCCGTTCGATGCGGGGGTCGGCGCGCAGGAGGCGGACGAGTTCGTCGAGGGCTGGCGGTTCGTCATCGACCGCGAGGACACGAAGCATGGGAGGACCCTCCCGCGATCACGCTGCGCACGCAATCGCTTTCACCAGGTGACTATGCCTCGGCCGCCGGCCCGGTCAGTCCTCCTGGTAGGAGTAGCGCTGCTCCAGCCACGGATCGGCGATGTTGTGGTAGCCGCGCTCCTCCCAGAAGCCGCGGCGGTCGCCGACGAGGTACTCGATGCCCCGCGCCCACTTCACGCTCTTCCAGCCGTACAGGTGCGAGACGACCGCCCGGACGGGGAAGCCGTGGTCGGGGGTGAGCGGCTCGCCGTTGTGGTGCGTGGCGAACAGCGTCCCCTCCTCGGCCAGGTCGCTCAGCCTGATGTTGGCGCCGTAGCCGTACTCGGCCCAGAGCATGACGTGGGTGACGGCGGGATCGGGGGGCACCAGCTCCAGCAGGGTGCGGCCGGTCACGCCCTCCCAGAGGTTGTCCGGGATGGTGAACTTGGTGACGCAGTGGAAGTCGGCGACCACCTGGGTGCGCGGAAGCCGCTGGAACTCGTCCCAGTCCCAGCGTGCCTCGGCGCCCCCGGCGGTGGGCCCGAAGACCCGGAAGTCCCACCGCTCCGGGCGGAAGCGCGGGACGGGACCGTAGTGCAGCACCGGAAATCCCCGGGGCACGTACTGCCCCGGCGGCAAGGGTTTCTCTGGAGGGGTCATGTTCCCGCCCATCCTGCCATCCTTCGGACCGGAACCGGATTCCCACCCCCGATGTACGGCCCGGGCCCGAGGATGCCTTACTCTGTTTCTCGTGCGTAGCGGCGTTTACTTCTTTTGGTATGGCGAGCCCGGAGGGGTGATCGTCAGCCGCACGCTGCGCTGACCTGCTTCACACCAGAGCCCCGGGCCTTCCTTCGGCCCGGGGCTCTTTCGTGTTCCCGCC
>JAFACJ010000292.1 GCA_023425615.1 Actinomycetes bacterium | reverse complement strand
TACCATTGGGGGGGGGGCGAGCCCGGCGCCGCCCGCCGAGGCGATGCCGGTGGAGTTGAAGCCGGCCAGGACGTACATGTTGGGGACCTCGACGGTCTGCCCCATGATGAAGTTGTTGTCGGGCGTGAAGCTCTCGGGACCGTTGTAGAACTTCTTGATGCCGGTCGTCTCCAGCGCGGGCACGCGGATGATCGCGTTGTCCATGAGGATGGCGAACTGCTCCCAGTCCTCGGGCAGGAGCTGGTAGACGAACGGGTCGGGGATGTCGTAGGGGCCGACCCAGGGCTTGGCGTCGGGCGCGAAGCCGCCCATGACCAGGCCGCCGACCTCCTCCTTGAAGTAGATGTAGCCGTCCTGGTCGCGCATGACGGGCAGGTCGGGGGTGACACCCTCGATCTGCTCGGTGACGACGTAGAAGTGCTCGACGGAGTGCAGCGGCACCCGGGTCCCGGCCATCGCGCCGATCTGCGCCGCCCACTGCCCGGCGCAGTTGACGACGGTCTCGCACTCGATGACCCCGGCCTCGGTGCGCACTCCGGTGACCCGTCCTCCGGCCATGTCGAGGCCGGTCACCTTGGTCTTCTCCAGGACGCGGGCGCCGCGGTCGCGGGCGCCGCGGGCCAGGGCCTGGGTCAGGTCGGTGGGGTTGGCCTTGCCGTCGCCGGGCAGCCAGATCGCGCCGACGAGGTCGTCGGTGCGCATGAGGGGCCACTTCTCCCCGGCCTCGGCGGGGGTGAGCGGCTCGGCGGTGACGCCGAAGGCGCGCGCGGTGGCGGCGGTGCGCAGCAGCGACGTCCAGCGTTCGGCGCTGCGGGCGACGGACATGCTGCCGGTCTGCTTCCAGCCGGTGCCGAACCCGGTCTCCTCCTCCAGCTTGGCGTACAGCTCGGTGGAGTACTTGATCAAATGGGTCATGGCGTCGGTGCCGCGGAGCTGGCCGACGAGCCCGGCGGCGTGCCAGGTCGTCCCGCAGGACAGCTCGCCCTGTTCCAGCAGGACGACGTCGGTGACGCCCAGTTCGGTCAGGTGGTAGGCGACGCTGGCGCCGACGATGCCGCCTCCGATGATGACGATCCCGGCGCGGTCGGGTTGTCCTGCACTGGTGTGTTGGTTCATTAGGTGATCCCTTGGTTCATCAAATGGTCGGAGCGGTGGGGGGAGTGGGGTGGGATCCTTGAGCTCCGCTGTCAGCCGGGCGTGACGGCCGCCGCCGGCGCCTTCTCCAGCGGGAAGTGGCAGGCCGACCAGTGGGCGGCGCCCTCCTCGCGGGCCAGCACCGGAAGCCGCTGAGTGCACGTCAGCGGCACCTTCCGGCCGTCGGCCAGCGTGTCGACCTCGCCGGACGGCAGGGTGGCCGCCACCTCTCCGGCGTGGAAGCAGCGCTGGTGGAACGGGCAGCCGGACGGCGGATTCGCCGGGTTCGGCGGGTCCCCGGGCAGCCGGATCCGCCCGCGGGCCTGCTCGACGTCCGGGTCGGGGACGGGTGCCGCCGACAGCAGGGACAGGGTGTAGGGGTGCTTGGGGGAGGAGTAGAGGTCCTCCTTGCCGGCGATCTCCACGATCCGTCCGAGGTACATGACCATGACGCGGTCGCTCACATGGCGGACCACCGACAGGTCGTGGGAGATGAGGATGTAGCTGAGGCCGTACTCGGCGCGCAGGTCCTGGAGCAGTTTGAGCACCTGGGCCTGGATGGAGACGTCGAGCGCCGACACCGGCTCGTCCAGGATGAGGACCTCCGGCGTCACCGACAGCGCGCGGGCGATGCCGATGCGCTGGCGCTGGCCGCCGGAGAACTGGTGCGGGAAGAGGTCGGCCTGCTCGCGGCGCAGCCCCATCCGCTCCAGCGTGCGGTGCACGACCTCCAGTTTCTCCCGCCGCGACATCGAGACGTTCGTGAGCGGCTCGGCGACGCTGTCCGCGACACGGCGGCGCGGGTCCAGCGAGGCGTACGGGTCCTGGAAGACGACCTGGACGCGCTGGTGGAACTCGCGCAGCTTCCTGGACTTGAGGTCGGTGACGTCCTCCTCGCCCAGGATCACCCGCCCGGACGTCGGCTCGATGAGGCGCAGGATCATGCGGCTCAGCGTCGTCTTCCCGCAGCCGGACTCGCCGACGAGCCCGAGGGTCTCACCGCGGGCCAGGTCGAACGACACGTCGTCCACCGCCCTGACGACCGGGGCCTTCGCGCGCCCGAGGCGCTTTCGGTGCCCGAAGTGCTTGGACAGGTGCTCCACGCGCAGGACGGCGTCGTCGCCCGCCGTGAACGGGGCGGCGGACTCCAGGGATTCGGTGGTCATCGGACGCTCGCTTCTTCCAGGGCCATCTCTTCGGCGTGGTGGCAGGCGGTGAGCTGGCGTCCCTCCCCGAGGACGCGCAGCGGCGGCGCGGTGGTGACGCAGTCCTGCCGCTCCCGGTACCGGTGGCAGCGGGGGTGGAAGCCGCAACCGCTCGGGATCTCCAGCAGGTTCGGAGGGTGCCCCGGGATGGGGTCGAGGGTGGCGGCGCTGGCGTCGGGCCGCGGGCTGGAGCGCAGCAGCGCCTCGGTGTAGGGGTGGGCCGGGCGCTTGAGGACCTGGCGGACCGTCCCGTGCTCGACGATGCGGCCGCCGTACATGACGGCGACCTCCTCGGCGTAGCGGGCGACGACGCCCAGGTCGTGGGTGATGAGGACGAGCGACATGCCCAGTTCGCGGCGCAGCTCATCGAGCAGTTCCATGATCTGGGCCTGCACGGTGACGTCCAGGGCGGTGGTGGGCTCGTCGGCGACCAGGACGCGGGGCCGCAGCACCACGCCCATCGCGATCATGACACGCTGGCGCATGCCGCCGGAGAGCTGGTGCGGGTAGTAGTCGACCCGCTCCTCGGGATGGGGGATGCCGACCAGGCCGAGTACCTCGATCGCCTGGCGGCGCGCCTCGGCCCGCGACGTCTTCTTGTGGTACCTGACGATGTCGCCGATCTGCCGCCCGATGGTGAAGGCCGGGTTCAGTCCCGCCATCGCGTCCTGGAAGATCATCCCGATCGACTCGCCGCGCAGCGCGCGGACCGTGCGGGCGTCGCCCGTCGGTATCTCCTTCCCGAGGAACGTGACGGTCCCCGACTCCACGGAGCCGCCGGCCGGCAGCAGGCCGAGGACCGACAGGAAGGTCATCGTCTTGCCCGATCCCGACTCGCCGACGACCGCGAGGGTGCGGCCGGGCCGGCAGGTGAGGGACACGTCGTTGACGGGGTGGACCACCCCGCGCGAGGTATCGATCCGCGTCCTCAGGTGCTGGATGGTGAGGACGGGTTCGGTGGTGTCGTCTTTGCCGCTCATGGGTCTCCCGAGCTCTGGTGACCGCCGCTGCGGGGAACAGAGGTGGTTCACTAGATAAACCGTTGGATCAATTTAGTGGTTATGCTGTGCTGGAAACAAGAGGTGTGTCACCCGGCGCCGGTGAGAGAGACGGTCATCACCAGCCGGAACACTCCCCGCTGAACTGGATGGTGACGATCCGTGCAAACTTCCCCACCGGCCTTCCGTGACCTGCGCCCCCTGCTGCGTCCGCGTTCCGTCGCGGTCGTCGGTGCCTCGCCCCGCGGCAACCGCGGCTCCCGTGTCATCGACAACCTGCGGCGGTTCGGGTTCGCGGGCGACCTTCACGTCGTCAACCCCAAGTACGACAGCGTCCAGGACGTGCCGTGCTCGCCCTCGGTCTCGGAGTTGCCGGACGGCGTCGACCTCGTCGTGTTCGCCGTCGGAGCCGACGCGGCGCTCGCCGGGGTGGCCGAGGCCGGTGAGCGGGGCATCCCCGCCGCCGTGCTCATCGGCAGCGGATTCGGCGAGGGCAGCGCGGGCGCCGAACGCGCCGCCGAACTGCGCGGCCTGCTCGACCGCCACGGCATGGTCGCCTGCGGCCCCAACTGCTACGGGACCGCCGACCTGTCCGGCGCCGCCGCCTACTCGGGGCGGATCGTCGACCCGCTCCCGGCCGGCAACGTCGCCCTCATCCTCCAGTCCGGCGCGCTGTCGCACGCCGTCACCGACTCGGCGATCGGCCGCGGCCTCGCGGTCTCGGCGCTGGTCACCACCGGCAACGAGCTGTCGGCGACGGCTGCCGACTACCTCGCCTGGTACGCCGAGGACCCCTCGACCGAGGTGATCGGCGTCTTCCTCGAAGGACTGCGCGAGGCGCCGAAGTTCGCCGAGGCGTGCCGCAGGGCCCGCGCGAACGGCAAGGCCGTCGTCGTGCTGGCCTCGGGACGGTCGGACCTCGGCCGCCGCGCCGCCCTCGCGCACACCGGCGCCATCTCCGGCGGCGCCGCCGCCCTGGACGGGCTGCTGGCCTCGGTCGGCGCGGTGCGCGTCGAGGACCTCGATGAGTTCCGCGAGACGCTGCTGCTCTTCTCGCACCTGGCCCGCACCGGCGACGGCGCGCAGGGCGTCGCCGTCCTGTCGATCTCCGGCGGCGCGAGCGGCCTGGTCGCCGACGCCGCCGAGACGCACGGGCTGTCCCTGCCGGTCTTCCCCCCGGACGCCGTCCGGGAGCTGGCCGAGGTCCTGCCCGGCTTCGCCGCGGTCAACAACCCGCTCGACGTCACGGGCTCGGCGGTCGAGGACCCGACGATCCTGCTCAGATCGCTGCGCCTGGCCGCCGCGCGGCCCGAGATCGGCGCCGTGGTCTTCGCGATGAACGTCGGCCTCGCCGGACCCGGCCAGGAGGCGCTGTACCGGCGCCAGGCCGAGCTGCTGGCCGAGGTCGCCGCCGACACCGTGACCCCGCTGGTGCTGCTGGCCATGACGGCGGGGCCGCTGGACCCGGTCATCAGGGGGACGCTCGCGGGGGCGGGAGTGCCCGTCGTCATGGGGCTGCGCGCCGGGGTGCGGGCGCTGGGCTCCTGGATGAGGTGGCCGCTGTTCACGCCCGCCGAGCGGCCCGCCGTCGCCGCGACCCGCGCGTGGCCCTCCTCGGGCACCGGCGCCGAGGCCCTCGCGCTGCTCGGCGA
>JAFACJ010000112.1 GCA_023425615.1 Actinomycetes bacterium | reverse complement strand
CGCCAAGGATCCAGCCGATCGGCAGCGAGGACCGCTTCTCCGGCGCCGCCTCGGGCGTCTGGGACTGGGTCTCCTCCGGCCGGTCGCGGGCGTCGGGCGCCTGGCTGGGGATGAACTGCGACGTGGGGGAGGCGGACGGGGTGGACAGGTCGGACGGCGTCTGGTCCTGCCGCTGGGTCTGCAGGGTGTAGTCGGGAACCCCGACGGAGCCGGGGGCGCCGCTGCCCGACGGGGTCGGCTCGAACCGCACCCAGCCGGAGCCCTCGAAGTACAGTTCGGGCCAGGCGTGGGCGTCGCGCTGCCGCACGATGTACCGGCCGTCCTCCTGCCGGGTGCCGGGCGCGTACCCCACGGCGACGCGGGCGGGGATGTCCAGCAGCCGCGCCATCAGCGCCATCGTCGCGGCGAACTGCTCGCAGTAGCCTTCGCGGTCGCGCAGGAAGGCCATCAGGTCCGACATGCGGCTCGGCGGCGCGGGCCGCAGGGAGTAGGTGAACTCCCGGTTGAACCAGCGCTGCAGGAGCACCGCCTTGTCGAAGGGGGTCTGGCCCTTGTCGGTGACCTCGTAGGCGAGCCGTCCCAGCTCCTCGGGGAGCTGCGGTACCCGCCGGTAGTCGTCGGACAGGTCGTCGGCGCCCGCCGCGCGGAGCTGGTCGGCGGTGGGCGCGGCACGGCGGCTGGTCACCGAGTAGTCCATGCCGTCGGCGTCGCCGCCGGTGGAGAAGACCATCAGGGACTCGCGGTCGGCCCGCCAGTCGCCGTCGATGCGCACCCGCCGCGGCGCGTAGGGCAGCGGCAGGAACTTCAGATCGCGTACTTTCGGGCCGATCTCGATGTCGGTGGTGCTGTCCTCGGCGGAGGCGATGGACAGGCCGGGCACGGCGGGCAGCTCACGCCCGTCCCTGATCCGCGGCGCCGAGCCCGCGACGAGGGGGGAGTAGGTCCAGCGGTTGCCGTCGAACCGGTCGAGCGCGTAGATCCGCAGGTAGTCGGGTTCGGAGGAGTCGGTGCGGTACCGCAGGACCTCCTCCTCGCTCAGCCGGGTGAGCTTGCGCTTGAGGTCGACGAGCGGGTCGGCGGTGGTGATCGTGGTGGAGCCGCCCGTGCCGTGCTCGCCCATCCCGAACATCCCCGCCGAGCCGATCCCCGGCAGGACCGCGGGCACCGCGACGGCGACCGCGATCGCGACGAGGCCGACGCGCCGTCCCGCCGACCCTGACGGACGCGGCCCTGCCTCCTCCCGGTCGGGGCGCGGGGTGAACACCGGCCGTCCCCAGGACAGCAGCCTGGTGCGGGAGTCGGCGACCAGCATCGCCAGGTAGCCGGCCGATCCCGCCGCGAATGTCGCCCAGTGCACGCTCTCGGACCGGACGGCGGCGGGGACGCTGTACATGGCCAGCAGCGGCAGTCCCGCGGGCGCGGCCCGCCGCAGCCGGACGGCCAGCAGGTCCACGGCCACGGCGACGAGTCCCACGCCGAGGACGGCGAGCAGCCGCACGCCGCCGTTCATCGGCAGCGGCGCGGCATAGGTCTCGGCGGTGTTCCAGCCTTCCCGCACCGCGTCGGCCAGCGCGCCGAGGGAGCCGGGCGTCGGGATGACCCCCAGCAGCGCGGACGGCCCGGAGAAGACGGCGGTCACGTACAGCAGGAGGACGGCGGGGCCGCACAGCAGGTCGCCGGCCGAGGGGAGCCGCAGGAGCCGGGCCGCGGTGCCGGCGAGGGCGACCAGTGCGACGGCGCCCGTCACGGGGACGACCCAGCTGCGGTCCTGGAACAGCGGGTAGAGGCTGCTGGCGCTCAGCAGCACCGCCAGGGCGGCGATCGCGCTCATTCCCGGCCTGGCCCCTGTGGCACCCATACGGGCCCGCTCCTCTCTGGAGTTCACGCCGCTCACCGCTCCTGCTGGAGCCCCGCCCACGCGGCGGGCAGTTCGGCGACCGAGGACGGTGTCAGGACCCGCCACCCGGCGCCGCGCAGAGCGGTGGCGGCGTCACCGTCCGGGCCCGGGTCCAGCAGGATCGCCACGGCGGCCGCGGTGCCGCGCCGCGCGGCGGCCACCGACGCCGCCTCCTGCGCGGTGAGCCGGCCGAAGCCCGCGATGATCAGGCCGCCGCCGTCGTGCGCTCCCTGGCCGCGGACCGCGGCCAGCCCCGGCACGAGGGTGTCGTCCTTGCTCTGGCCGATGACGGCCAGGACGTCCAGCAGTTCCCCGCCCGCGGAGGGTCCCGCCGCCGAGGGGAGTTCGGCGCCGCTGCCCGCGTCGGTGACCAGGCGCAGCGCCAGTCCCTCGCGGGCCAGGTGGACGCCGACCGACGCGGTGACCGACACCGCCTGCTCGAAGGTCGAGCCGGGGCCCTCGCCGTGGTGCCCGGCGCGCCGGGTGTCGAGGAAGAGGGTGGCGCGGCTGCGCCGCCGCCGCTCCTCGCGCCGTACCATCAGCTCGCCGTACCGGGCGGTCGAGCGCCAGTGCACCCGGCGCGGGTCATCGCCGCGCCGGTACTCCCGCGGCGCCACGTCGTCCTCCCCGGCGAGGGCGGCGGTGCGGGCGGGGCTGAGGCCGTCGCCGTCCCAGGCGCCGGGGACGGGGCCCGGCGGCAGGTCGACGGTGAGCGGGGTGACGGTGAGGGTGTCGGTGAGGCTGAAGGAGCGGGCGAGCTCCACCAGCCCGAACGGGTCGGCGAGCCGGACGGTCAGCGGCCCGATCCGAAACCGCCCCCGGGTGTCCGAGCGCAGCCGGTAGCTCAGCTCCCGCGAGCCCAGCGGCTCGATCCGGTCGAGCACGAACCTGGCGCGTCCGCCCAGTGTGTAGGGCGCGCGGTCCTCCACGAGCAGCACTCCCGACGGCAGCCGCGAGACGTTCTCCAGCCGGACGTCGGCGCGCGCCTCGCGGCCGACGGGCAGCCGGGAGGGGCCGAGCCGGCGCGCGCAGGCCAGCCGGTAGCGGGTGCGGGAGACGGCGACGACCGACAGGAGCGGCAGCACCAGCACCAGCAGCCCGGCCCGCAGCAGGTCCTGTTCGCCGAGCAGCACCGCGCACACCGCGGCGGTGAGCCCGGCCGCGATGAACGAGCGTCCCCGGGTGGTGAGCGCGCCCAGCGCCACCTTCAGCAGCCGCATCGGCTAACCCCGGATGGGCAGCCGCGCCACCAGTTCGCCGACGATCTGCTCGGGCCGCCGCCGCTCGACCTGCGCCTCGGCGGTGGTCAGCAGCCGGTGCGCGAGCACGGGGACGGCCAGTGCCTGGAGGTCGTCGGGGAGCACGTACTCGCGTTCCTCCAGCGCGGCGCGGGCGCGGGCGGCGCGCACCAGTTGCAGCGTGGACCGGGGGGAGGCGCCGAGGCGCAGTTCCGGGTGGTTGCGGGTGGCGTTGACCAGGTCGACGGCGTACTGCTTGACCGCGGGGGAGGCGTGCACGGTGCGGACCGCCTCGATGAGCCCGTGCACGTCGTCGATGGTCGCGGCAGGGGAGAGGGAGTCCAGCGGGGAGGTGCGGCTGTGGCTGTCGAGCATGTCCAGTTCGGCGGCGGGGCTGGGGTAGCCCATGGAGATGCGCGCGGTGAACCGGTCGCGCTGCGCCTCGGGCAGCGGGTAGGTGCCCTCCATCTCGACCGGGTTCTGGGTGGCGATCACCATGAAGGGGCGTTCCAGCGGGTAGGTGGTGCCGTCCACCGTCACCTGGCGCTCCTCCATGCACTCCAGCAGCGCCGACTGGGTCTTGGGGGAGGCGCGGTTGATCTCGTCGCCGACCAGCAGGTTGGCGAACACCGGCCCCGGCACGAACTCGAACTCGCGCCGCTCCTGCTGGTAGACGCTGACCCCGGTGATGTCGCTGGGCAGCAGGTCGGGGGTGAACTGCACCCGCCGCACCGTCCCGTCGATCGCGCGGGCGAGGGTCTTGGCCAGCATGGTCTTGCCGACACCCGGCACGTCCTCGATGAGCAGATGGCCCTCGGCGAGCATGACGATCAGCGCGAGCCGCACCGCCTCGGGTTTGCCCTCG
>JAFACJ010000202.1 GCA_023425615.1 Actinomycetes bacterium | reverse complement strand
AGCACCGTGTTCACCGTCTCCGGCGATGACGACGACACCCGTGGCACCGGCGTTCTCCAGCGCGCCGCGGGCCTCATCGGCGACGTCACGATCGATTTCGACGGAGACGACCTCACAGCCCAGCGCGGCGAGACAGGCGGCGTTCCATCCCGTCCCCGTTCCGATCTCCAGCACGCGCATACCCGGCTCGACCCGGAGGGCTTCGATCATCTGCCGGACGACCCACGGCGCCGAGCAGGAGGAGACCGGCCACATGCCGTCCTCGACGCGCGTCGTGAGCGCCTCGTTCTCATCCGCGACGAGACGCTCCCACTCCCCGGGGTCATCCCGACGTGAGACCGCCACCCACTCCGAGTCCCGCACCATGAAGAACCGGTCGGGAACGAACAACCGCCGGTCGGCGGGCAGCCCGGGGAAGAACACGGCGGTCACGCCTTCCCCGTCCCGTTGCAGTGCCCGCAGTTCACTTCCTGCTCCTGGTTGTCCAGGTTGATTTTTACTTTCCCCGTCCCGCTGCAGTTGGTGCAGGCTGGCGCGTGCTTGCCCATCCGGTCATCCTCCTCATCGGCCCGCGACATGTTCCGCTCTGGTCCACCCTGAGCGCCCGATGCGCCTCACCTGATCCCACCGGCCGGCATCGCCGCTCATGACCATGACGGTAAAAAGCGGGCCGCGCCCCGGTCCAGGCGATTGCTTTAGATTGCGCGCAAATCCGCAACCGCATGGGCGATGATCGCGCGAGCCGCTTTCCCGAAGACCGCGGACCGCTGGAGCCGCTGGAACGTCTTGCCGTAGAGATCGATCTCGCGGGGCTGGGTGATCGTCAGCGCGGCCGAGACCGTCTCGACCTGAACCGTGGTCTCGTCGAACATCAGGAATCCTTCTCCCGGCCAGATCCGCCGTTCGGCGAGAGCCGGGATGATGCCCATGCTCACGTTCGGCAGGGACATCAGGGCAAGGATGCGATCCAATTGGCCGAGCATGGTCTCAGGACCTCCCACCAAGGTCCTCAGCGCCGACTCCTCCAGCACGAAGAAGAAACGACGCGACCCTTCGTAGAGGACCCGCTGACGCTCCAGGCGGGCAGGTACCGCTTCCTCTCGATCATCGGGAATCTGAAGCAGGTCTATGTACAGGCCCATGACCGCCCGAATGTAACCGGCCGTTTGGAGCAGCCCGGGGATGAGACCTGGCTCGTACGCACAGATCACTCGAGCCTGTTCATAAAGCGGGAATGAGGCTTTCTGCCGACGCTTGAGCCCCGTCCTGAGCTGTTGTTTCCATTCCAGATAAGCGGCCTCGATATTGCGCAGTGCCGCTATGAGATCTGCCGCCTGCCCGGGAACACCACAGCAGTCGCACCAGACTCTCAGATCATCTTCTGACGGAGCCTGCTTACCGTGTTCGAGACGACTGACCTTCGAGGGGTGCCAATGCGCCGCCCTGGCCAGGGCGCGGCCGTCGAGCCCCGCGTCTTTGCGCAATTCCCGAAGACGAGCGCCCATGGCCTCTCTGGCCTGCTGTACCTGGCTTGACACCCGAACCGCCCGATTCAGGCCGGCTTGTACTCGGCGTGGGGGGTGGCGAGCGGCCACAAGCGATCACGCGCCCGTACACACAGGGCGACAAGGGCAGGATCGGACACCCTCTCCATACGCATGGAAAGGGTACCTTCAAAGAAGTGATTGAAGATCAACTGCGAGTCGTCGAACAACCATAGATCTTCCGGTGGAAGTTCAACGCCTTCTGGTATCTCCGTTCGAGGGAGCCAACGGATCTCTTCTCCGGCGGATGTGTTGAAGCGTGACCCCTCCCAAAGGAATCGCGTGTAGTCGGTGATGGGCTCGGACACGATGCGAAGTCGTCGCACGGTCATTCCCGCCCCGGTCACACGGCGCATTTTAGCCAGCCAGGGCTCCCACCATTCGGCGGCTTCCTCGTCGGTCCACCGCCCGGCCCTCCATTTGCGCAGAGGCTCGACTTCGTCCTCCACCAGGTACTCGTCCCTCATCTCCAGATGGAAGGCATCCCTCTGAAAATGGTCGAAGAGTTCCCCGCGCTCCTGCTCGGTCAGCCACTCCATGCGATCTCCCTGGCGACGTCGGCCATGGACTCCCGGAGGACCTCCACCGCCGTCTCATGGCTCGGGACGTCCATCTGGGAGAGCGTAGCCGGATCGGTGATCTCAGGCCCCTTGACCACGTATGTTCCACGGTCGGTGACGACGTAGGGGCGAGGGGCGTCAGCGTCAGCAGAGTGGGGTTCGAGAAGGAACGTCATCAGGTGGGCGGGAGTTTCCACGCAGGTCTCCCCAGGCCCCAGGTTCATGCGGGCGATCAGGTCCGGGGCTCCCACCCTCCATCCCTGAATCACGTAGGTCCCCCTGTCAGTGCTGTAGAGGGTCGGGCAGCCATCCTTGCCCGTGCTGATCCCCAGGAACGTCAGAAGCATGGTCCCGCCTCTCATAGAGGGTTGCTTGGGATTGCGGCACTCTTGCATCGTCACCGCGCACCCACGCAGCGTCAAGAGGTTCAGTTCCCGCCACACTGCGACTGAATGACGGGTACTGCGGCGCGCGGGATGCGGATCCCTTGCCGACCATCAAGGCCCCGCCTGCTACGCGGCTTCGCCGAGCTCGATCTCAGCTTCCCACCGTTGCAGGCTTGAGAGGTTCGATTCGTGGTCATGTGAAGACGAGGCGGGCGAGCCAGGTGCCGTGCTGGTCGAGGAACTTCTCGTGTGCGTCTTGGACGCCGTAGGCGCGGGCTAGGAGGTTGTCGAGGTTGTCGGCGGCCATGGCGTAGCAGCGGGCCCTTGCCATGTACAGGCCGTACTCGGGGTCGGGATCTTCTCCCTCTTCGGTGTACTCCATGACCGCGCGATAGTTCGCGGCGACGGCTTGGGCCACGAGTTCGTCGCGTTGGGCGCGGATGAGTAGGGCAAAGCGCAGGCCCAAGGTGGGGTCTTGGGTGTCGGGGAGGGTGAAGGCCGGTCGTTGCAGGCTCCAGGAGAGCTGTTCGGCCATGGCTTTGATGGTTTCGGGGTCTTCGGGGGTTTGTTTCTCCTGCTGGTCCCACAAGTCCAACTCGCCCAGGATGTCGCCGTCCAGACGCTCGATGGCGTAGGTGATGCCGAGGGTCTGGCCGCTCCACAGGGTGGCGTCTTCCTCGTCCCCTTTGTCTTTGGCCTGGTCCATGCTGTAGCGGCAGATGGCCAGGTGGTAGGCGAGCATGTGGCGGGTGCGGTCGAGGGCGTCGGTCAGCTTGCGCAACACGGTGGCCTCGCCCAGGGCGGCGGGGAGGACGATGCGCAGGGCCGGGGGTTCGTCCTGGTGGGCGGCCAGGTACTTCCACAATTCTGATTCAGACACCCCTACCTCCGCTC
>JAFACJ010000197.1 GCA_023425615.1 Actinomycetes bacterium | reverse complement strand
ACATCAAGGGCCGCGACACCGAGCCGCTGGCCGACAAGATCGCCAACCTGGAGCGCTTCGCCGAGCAGGTCATCGCCAAGGTCAACCCTTGACGCCGAACGATAACTCGTTACAGTTCCACCGCGACCGCCACGAGCACAGCGGTTCATCTTCAGTTCCAGCGGCGGCACGACACCCTTCTCCTGCCGGGCGTTCTGCGCGGTGATCGTGCTGCTCATGACGACCCCCATCCGGGACCACGCGCCGCTCCCCGCGCCGACCGGTCCCTACGTCACCTCGATCGCCGCCACCGAGGAGCGGGTACGCGCCGCGCAACGGCTGCGCTACCGGGTGTTCGGCCGGGAACAGGGAGCCCTGCTCGACTCCCCCGTGCCGGGCCACGACATCGACGCCTTCGACGACCTGGCCGACCACCTCATCGTCACCGAGACGGCCACGGGAGACGTCGTCGGCACCTACCGGCTGCTCCCGCCGGGACGCGGTGACGTCTCCTACGCCCAGACCGAGTTCGACCTGAGCGCGCTGCCCGCGTCCATGCGCTCCTCGACGGTGGAGACAGGCCGTGCCTGCGTCGCCCCGGAACACCGCACGGGCACCGTCATCAATCTGATGTGGGCGGGGCTCGCCCGCTACGTCCTGCTGTCCGGGCACCGCTACCTCGCCGGATGCGCCTCCGTCTCGCTGGCGGAAGGCGAGTCGGCCGCGGCCACCGCGTGGACGTTCGGCAGGGGAAAGCACGCCGCCCCGCCCGAATTCCAGGTGCGCCCCCTCATCCCCTGGTCACCGGCGAGTGCTCTCACCGGCGCCCCGAGCTACGCGCACCTGCCGCCGCTGCTGCGCGCCTACCTGCGCCTCGGCGCCTGGATCTGCGGCGAACCCCACTACGACCGGGCTTTCGGCACCGTCGACTTCTTCGTCCTCCTGGACCTGGAAGGGGTGAACGAGCGCTACCGCCGCTACTTCCTCGGGGACGAGCGTTGAACGTCTGGGCCCCCTTCTCCCCCTGCACGACCGCGTGCGTCTCCCGCGTGACGCCCCGCGCGCCCTTCAGCGTGGCGTCACGCCGCTTCGCCTCCGTCACGCGCGTCCTCGCCGCCCTGCCACGGGGAGGCCGCCTCACCGACCCCGACGTGCTGCAAGCCCGCGCCAAGGCCATGCTCGACGCCCTGGACGTCCGTCTCGACGCGTCCGCGGAACGGCTGAGCGTTCCCGGGCCCGTCGGCACCCTGGTGGTCGCCAACCACATCTCCTGGCTGGACATCCTCGTCCTGCTCGCCGTGGAACCGGTGACCATGCTCGCCAAACGGGAGGTCGCCGGCTGGCCGTTCATCGGCACGGCCGCCGGACGCGCCGGCACCCGCTTCATCGACCGCGACAGCCTCTACGCGCTCCCCGCCGCCGTCGATGACCTGGCCGCCCTGCTGCGGTCGGGCCGCTCCGTCATGGCCTTCCCCGAAGGCACCACCCGCTGCTCGGGAACCGGTGGCACCCTGCGCCGCGCCGTCTTCCAGGCCGCCGTGGACGCCGCCGCCCCCATCCGCCCCGCCACCCTCTCCTACCTGCGCCACGACCGGCCCACCACCATCGCCGCCTACGTCGGCGACGACACCTTCGCCGCCTCGTTCCGCCGGGTCCTCACCACCGACGCCCTCACCGCCCGGCTCCTCCTCCACCCGCCGATACACCCGCGCCCCGGCGCCGACGACCGCCGTGCCCTCGCCGCCCGCGCCCAGTCGGCCATCCGCCTGCCCCCGGCTCCTCCAGGGCGGCACGTCAGCCGCTCACATAGAGGACGGCTTCACCCCCCGAATGGTGGATGAAGCGTGAGTGCTCCACCAGACCGAGCTTCCGCATGATCCCGACCGACGGCGCGTTGGCGGTCAGCGCGGACGCCTCCACGCTCGTCACGTCGCACACCTCCTCCAGCCGCCCGACCAGCTCCCGGGCGCCCTCCGTGGCGTATCCCCGGCCCCACCGGGAGCGGAGCAGCCGGTAGCCGAGCGACATCCGCCCCGGCTTCCCCTCGACGGGAAGCGCGTGGATCCACCCGACGGGCTCACCCGATTCCGCCTCCGACACGGCCCAGAATCCCAGGTGGCCGCAGTTCCCATACGCCCGTACGTACCGCGGGAACTCCCTGTCGCGGTACTCCTCGCGCCCCATCGAGGCCACTCCCTGGAAAGCGGCCTCGGTGTGGCGGATGACCTCCGCGTCCGTGTCCAGGTCATACAGCCACGCGATGTCGTCCTCGGTGATCCGGCGCAGGACGAGCCGTTCCGTCCGTATCGGGGAGGGCTCCTGCGTCGAGCAGCGGCCGGTGGTTCCTTCCATGGGGACTCCGTTCAATCGTCCGCGATGGCGGTCCCGAAAACGGTCATGGTACTGAAGAACGTGTACTCCCGACCTTCCACGCGCAACCGCGCCGGTCGGGGCTTCGGATACCCTCCGAGGCTAGGAGCGGGAAGGACGGGTGGCCGGTGAACGAGGCGGCGGAGCGGGAAGAGGCCGGCGCGTCGTCGCTGCGGAGCGTGGTGGCCGCCAATGCGCGGAGGATCCGGCTGGCGCGGGGGCTGAGCCTTCGCGAGCTGTCGGAGCTGACGGGGGTCAGCAAGGCCCTGCTGTCGCAGATCGAGCGCGGTGTGGCCAACCCGACGATCGAGGTGCTGTCGCGGGTGGCGGCGGCGCTCGGCGAGAGCTTCCTGGAGCTGGCGCGGCCGCGGCTGGACGGGCCCGAGGTGCTGAGGGCCGAGCGCGGCGCCGTGACCGAGGCCAGTGTGCGGACGTTGTTCGGGTCGTGGGAGCGGCGGCGGTTCGAGCTGTCGGAGGGCAGTATCCCCGCGCGGACCAGGAGCCTGAAGAACGCGCACGGGGCGGGGTCCGTCGAGTACGCCTACGTGGTGGAAGGCGCGGTCACCGTCAGCGCGCAGGACTGGTCCGTGGAACTGCGGGCCGGTGACGCGCTGCGGTTCGCCGCCGAGCACGACCACGTGTACGCCACCGGCGACGAGCCCGTCCGGGTGCTGACGCTGGTGTCGTTCGACGAGGTCTGAAGCCCTCAGCCCAGCCAGCGTCCGTCGGGGTCGGGGACGCTGGCCAGGAGGGAGCGGGTGTAGGGGTCGGCCGGGGCGTCGAGGACGCGGTCGGTGGGCCCGTGCTCGCGGCAGCGGCCCTCGCTCATGACGTAGACGCGGTCGGCGACCTGGCGGACCACGGCCAGGTCGTGGGTGATGAACAGCAGCGCCATCGAGCGGGAGCGGCGCAGCTCCGCCAGCAGGTCGAGGATCTGCGCCTGCACCGACACGTCCAGGGCCGAGACCGCCTCGTCGCAGATGAGCAGCCCGGGCCGTCCGGCGATGGCGCGGGCGATGGCCACGCGCTGGCGTTCGCCGCCCGACATGCCGGCGGGCGGACGGGCGGCGGCCTGCGGACGCAGCCCGACGGTCTCCAGGAGCTCGGCGACCTCGGCCTTCCCGCCGTCCCTGCCCGCGGCGCGCAGTGCCTCCGACAGGACGGCGCCGATGGAGCGCACCGGGTTCAGCGTCGAGTACGGGTCCTGGAAGACCATCTGGACGGTGCGCAGCGCCCGCTTCCTGTCGGCTCGCGGCAGCGCGCCGAGATCGGAGTACTCCAGGCCGCCCAGCCGGACCGTCCCCCCGTCGGGGCGCTCCAGGCCCACGACGCAGCGGGCCAGGGTGGTCT
>JAFACJ010000180.1 GCA_023425615.1 Actinomycetes bacterium | reverse complement strand
GCCGAACATCTCGGCCGCACTCGTCCCCTCGTCTCAGTGGATGAGGAAGAGGCCAGGGAAGCCCTCGAACTCCTGCGGGGAAATCTGGCCGTCGGCAGCGGGGACGTATGCCGTATCGCCGTCGCGGTTTGGCCCGCATGGTGCGGGTCGGATGCACCGCCGGTGCCGACCTGGGCCAAACGGCTTTCGGGCCCGCTCCGACACCCCGTCGCGGCCGCGGGCAATGGTTGGGCCGCGTCGGCGTCCCGGGGATCGGGCGGGTCATGATGCCTGCTCGACCAGCAGTGGCTCGACCAGCAGTGGCTTGATCAACGGGCACAGGCGTCGGCTGAGGGACCGGCCGGTGTCCGCTGGGGCTCCGTGGGCGGGCGCGACGACGGCTACGAGACGGCTTCCAGTGGTAGGTCGTTGCCGCGCCAGGTGGCTGCCAACTCCTGAACCGGCACGTTGAGTGCCTCGCCGAGGCAGACGATCGTGCCGAATCCGGGGGATGGCAGTCGTCCGGTCTCGATCTTGCGCAGGGTTTCCGGCGAGATGCCGGCCGCGTGCGCGACTTCTGCCAGGTCGCGTCCCGCTCGCGCGTGGCGCAGTAGGGCGCCGAGACGCCTGCCGGCTTCGATCTGCTCAGGTGTGAGCGGTAGGCGGACCATGCTCCCAGGATAGGGCTGGTATTACTATACCGGCAAGTGTTAGGGTGGCGGTATAGTAATACCAAACATCCTGTGACGCGAGGTATCCGTGATTGAACTGAAGACACCTGCGGAGATCCAGCGCATGCATGTGACCGGGCGTTTTGTCGCCGAGGTACTCTCCGAGGTCGGCCGACTCGCTGACGTGGGCGTCAACCTGCTGGACCTGGAGCACCACGTGCGCGGCATGATCAAACGGCGTGGGGCGGAGTCGTGCTACTGGGATTACGCGCCGTCCTTCGGACGCGGCCCGTTCCGCAACGTCATCTGCCTGTCCGTCAACGACGCCGTCCTGCACGGCCTGCCCCACGACTACACGCTGCGCGACGGGGACGTGCTCAGCGCGGACCTCGCGGTCAGCATCGATGGCTGGGTGGCCGATTCGGCGCGCACGGTCATCGTCGGCACCGCTGCCGAGGAGGACCTGCGGATCATCCGCGCCACCGAGGAGGCGTTGGAGGCGGCGATCGAGGTGGCGCGTCCGGGCAACCGCCTGGGTGACATCTCGGCTGCCATCTGGGCGGTGGCCCGCGACTACGGCTACCCGGTCAACACCGAGTTCGGTGGCCACGGCATCGGCCGCACCATGCACGAGGAACTCCACATTCCCAACAAGGGCCGGGCAGGCCGCGGCCTGAAGCTCCGGCCGGGGCTGACCCTCGCGCTCGAACCCTGGTTCGCGCGTACGACCGACCGGATCGTCTATGACGCCGACGGCTGGACCATCCGGTCGGCAGACGGCTCACGCACGGCCCACTCCGAGCACACGGTCGCCATCACCGAGGACGCCCCTTTGGTGCTCACCCGGCGTGAACAGGAGAACCCGGCAACGCGGGCCGCTTCCGCCAGTCGGCTCTCCACAAAGGACGCCTAGATCGCCCCGATTGGTTCTGACCCGTTCAGCGGGATGAGGCGATCCAACGGGGTGGGGGGCGATCCAGTGGAACGGGCGGACCGGGGGATGGCACCCAGCGACTCGCTGTCCTTCTACCGGCGTGGAGCCGGATGCTCCTCGAGCACTCCCGCTGCTTCGTTATCCTGTTCGAGTGAATGTCTACTCCGCTATCCAGGCGGTCGTCGAGGAAGCCGAGCACGAGCTGGCCTGCCAAGCCTGGAAGCCCACCGAGGTCGACCGGGGACTGGCTGAGCAGCTGCGTCAATCCCTGGAGACCTTCACCACGGATAGGGGCGGGGAGTCATCGACCGAACGGCTGGAGCGGCTGCGTGAGGGGATCGCCGCGGTGGCGATCACGCTGGCGTCCTGCCATGGCCCGCTGGCCTGGTTCCTGGGCCAGTGCGCCACCGCTCTGGGCCCCATCCTGCAGTGGCGGTCTCTGCCCGCCGAAGTCGGCCACGCCTTCAAGACCACCATTCCCACCCCTGAGCAGCTCGCCGACGCCGAACACGCCTTCATCCGCCTGCACAACCTGCTGACCGGCCCACACTGGGATTGACCCTCACTTTCCCGGGACGGATGCTGAGGGTTGAGGGATGGCACGGTTGGCTCGGTACGTTCACCGGCGTGGCACTCATCATGGTGGCCGCGCTGGACCGGGTGTCCTCCGTGGACGACGTACTGCTCAACAGCGCCACCGCCGCCGTTGTCGGCGGTGGCGCTGCCTTGTTCGCTCACGGGAGCAGCGGCCGATGGCCGGTGCGGTGGCCGGCCGGGGTGGGCGACCTCGCGAAGTGCATGTCCGGTGGGATCGGTCAGATCCAGACGGGGATTTTGGCGTAGCGGGCGCCGAAGCCGCCGGTGGGCAGGATTCGGGCGATGGCTTCCAGGTCGGTGGGGGTGAGGGTGAGGTCGGCGGCCGCGGTGTTCTCCTCCACGCGTCGGGGGCTGCGGGTGCCGGGGATGGGCACGATGTCCTCGCCTTGGGCGAGGATCCAGGCGAGGGCCAGTTGGGCGGCGGTCGCGTTCTTCGTCGCGGCCAGTTCGGTCAGCTGGCGGACGGCTTCGACGTTCTTCTCGAAGTTGCCCGGCTGCCAGCGGGGGTCGGCGTTGCGCATGTCGGTGGCGTCGTAGCCGCCGGCGGGCTGGGCGGTGCCGGTGAGGAAGCCGCGGCCGAGGGGGGAGTAGGCGACGAAGCCGATGCCGAGTTCGCGTAGGACGGGGAAGAGCTGTTCGGCGTCGCGTTCGAAGAGGGAGTACTCGGTCTGCAGGACCGAGACGGGCTGGACGGCGTGGGCTTTGCGGAGGGTCTGCGGGCCCGCCTCGGACAGGCCGAAGTACTTCACTTTGCCCGCGTCGATGAACTCCTTGACGGTGCCGGCGACGTCCTCGATCGGCACGTTCGGGTCGACGCGGTGCTGGTAGAGCACGTCCACGTGGTCCACGCCCAGGTTGCGCAGGCTGTTGTCGAGCACTTCGCGGATGTGCTCGGGGCGGCTGTCGGTGCCGAACTCGCGGGTGAACCCGAACTTGGTGGCGATCGTGATCTCGTCCCGGAACGGCGCGACGGTCTTGCCGACGAGCTTCTCGTTGGCGCCCCACCCGTAGAGTTCGGCGGTGTCGAAGTGGGTGACGCCCAGTTCGTAGGCGCGCTGGATCGCCGCCGCTCCTTCGGTGTCGTCGCCGGGTCCGTAGGCGAAGGAGATGCCCATCGCGCCGTAGCCGATGGCCGAGGTGACCAGGCCCTGGTGGCCCAGAGTGCGCTGCCGCATGGTGGATCCCTCCCCAGAGGACGAACCAAACCGTTTGGTTTGGACAGGTGTCACACTACCCCTCGTGCTCCCCTCGTCAAACCGAACGGTTCGGTTGGCTAGGGTGAGGGGATGGCCATCTCCGACTCCACCCGCGACCGGATCGTGGCCGCCGCCCGCGATGAGTTCGCCCGGTACGGGATCGCCGGTGCCAGGGTCGATCGGATCGCCAGGGCCGCCCGCACCAGCAAGGAGCGCGTCTACGCCTACTTCCGCGGCAAAGAGGAGCTGTACGGGTTCGTGGCGGCACGCGAACTGGCGGCGGCCGCCGAGGCCATCCACCTGGACCCGACCGACCTGTCCGCCTACGCCGGGCAGATGTTCGACTACTTCTCCGCCCACCCCGACCGTCACCGGTTCATCCGCTGGGGACGTCTGGAACTGAACGCCGAACCCGCCGACGGCGCGCCCGACCCCTACAGCCAGGCCATCCTCGGCAAAGTCGAGACGATCCGCCGCGCCCAGCAGGCCGGCGACCTCGACCCCAGCTGGGACCCGATCGACGTGATGACCCTCGTCAACCAGATCGCCCATGCCTGGCTCGACCAGCCCGAACTCGCCTCCCTCGCCCGGCGCGCCGCCGCCGACACCACCCTCGCCGCACGCCGCGCCGCCGTCATCCGCGCCGTCCGCACCCTCTTCCCGCCCGCCCCACGGCCCGGTCCCACCGTGTAGCCGCCCGCTCCACGGACCGGTCCCGCCGTGTAGCCGCCTGGTGCGAGGCCCTCGACGTCACGGCAGAAGGTCGCCTCGGCCGGTGTCCGGGTCCCGTTCGCGGTCACGGAGGTAGGTCTCCAGTTCGGCGGCTCCGGTCAGCATCGCGCGCCCGCGGGCGGACAGTCGTGTGCGCCAGTCGCGCAGGGTCGCCTCCAGGGGTTCCAGTCCGCCGGCCGCCCGTACCTGAGCGATCAGCGGGGTGATCTGCTGCAGCAGGTAGCCGCCACGTCTGAGCTGGTGGGTCAGCCGGGCGTCTCGCACGTCGGCTTTGTCGTAGACGCGGTATCCGGTCTGTGGGTCGCGGTGCGGGTGGACCAGTCCGGCGCGTTCCCATTTGCGCAGGGTCGCGGGCCGGATTCCGAGCTTCTCCGCCAGCGGTCCGATGAACGTGCCGCCCGGCTCCGGCGCCGCGGTGGGCGCCGCGGTGGGCGCCAGGTGGCGGAGGGCGTCCTCCACGGCCTGGAGGGTGCGGCGGTCGTCGAGGAGTTGGGCGTGGCTCTCGTCGATGAGGCGGAACGCCTCATCGGACGCGTTCTGGTTCACCGCCCGCATGATCGATGTCGCCGTCCGGTGGCCGTGGCCGGGCACGAGGGCGAGGAACGTGCGCAGTGCCTGTGCGTGCAGTGAGGTGTAGGAACGGTAGCCGTGGGGGGTGCGCTCGGCGGCGGGAAGGATGCCGTCTTCCTCGTAGTTCCTGATCGCCTGCGTGGACAGACCGTGCCCGCGTGCCAGGTCGATCGGTCTGAGCCGTTCTCTGTTTTGAGGGTTTCGTTTCATTTTCCTGTTGATATCGCGGAAAAGTCTCAAACGGAGGTTCAACGATACCGTTGAAGGTATGGCTACTGACATCAAGGACACCGTCCATGCCGTCGAGGCGGCCGCCGTCGTGGGGCTGCTTCCGGTCCTGCCGCGGCTGCTCGCTCTGGGCGAGCCCACGCATGGTGAGGACGCTCTGCTCGAGCTGCGGAACGAGCTCTTCCGGCAGCTCGTGGAGCAGGAGGGCTACCGGACGATCGCGATCGAGAGCGACTGCATGATGGGCCTGGTCGTGGACGACCACGTCACCTGGGGCGTGGGCGCTCTCGATGAGGTCATGGAGCGCGGGTTCAGCCACGGGTTCGGCGCCTCCGCCGCCAACCGCGAGCTCGTGCGCTGGATGCGCGCGTACAACGAGGGCCGGCCCGCGTCCGAATGGCTGCGCTTCGCCGGGTTCGACGGTCCGCTGGAGATCACCGGCGCCGCGAGCCCCCGGCAGACGCTCACCGCGCTCCACGGTCATCTCGCGGCCCGGGTGGACGCGGACCTGCTTCCCTGCACGGCCGAGACGCTCGACCGTCTGCTCGGCGCCGACGAGCGGTGGACCGATCCCGCGGCGATGATGGATCCGTCCCGGTCCGTGGGGCAGTCGGCCGAGGCCAGGGCGCTGCGGCTGCTCGCCGACGATCTGGTGGCGTTGCTCGACGCGCAGACGCCGCACCTGATCACCGCGTCCTCGCGGGAGGAGTGGGACCGGGCGCGCCTGTACGGGCGCACCGCCA
>JAFACJ010000152.1 GCA_023425615.1 Actinomycetes bacterium | reverse complement strand
TGAGCCGCCCTCCCGGACCAGACGGCCCTCCCCCGGCGAGGGGTGCCCTGCCGGTACACCTTTCACCGATGCCTTCCACCCTGCCTGACCAGTGCTTTTGCTGGGTAGTGGTCATCTCGTCCGGTCTGATCAAGACGAAGACACCCTAAGGAGCGAAGATCCATGCGTGGTGTGGTGATGCACGCCCCCGGCGACGTGCGCGTCGAAGAGCGCGACGACTCGCAGATCGTCAAGCCGACCGACGCGGTCATCCGCGTGGAGGCGGCCTGCGTGTGCGGGTCGGACCTGTGGCCCTATCGCGGCATCGAGAAGGTCCGCGACCAGCCGATGGGCCATGAGTACGTCGGCGTGGTCGAACAGGTCGGCGACCAGGTGAAGGACATCAAGGTCGGTGACTTCGTCGTCGGGTCGTTCTTCGCCTCCGACAACACCTGCGAGATCTGCCGGGCCGGCTACCAGTCCCGCTGCGTGCACGCCGAGCTGATGGGCGCCATCGGCACCCAGGCGCAGTACGCCCGGATCCCGCTGGCCGACGGCACCCTGGTCGCCACGCCCGGCGACCCCTCCCCCGACCTGATCCCCTCCCTGCTGGCGGCATCCGACGTGCTGGGCACCGGCTGGTTCGCCGCGGTCGCCGCCGAGGCGGCCCCCGGCAAGACGGTGGCGGTCGTCGGTGACGGCGCCGTCGGCCTGCTGGGCGTCCTGGCGGCCCGGCAGCTGGGGGCGGAGCGGATCGTCATCTTCAGCCGGCACGCCGCCCGGCAGAAACTCGCCCTGGAGTTCGGCGCCACCGACGTCATCACCGAACGCGGCGACGAAGGCGTGACCAGGCTCAAGGACCTCACCGGCGGCCTTGGCGCGCACTCGGTGATCGAGGCGGTCGGCACCCAGGAGTCGATGATGCAGGCCATCCGCTCCACCCGGCCCGGCGGGCACGTCGGCTACGTCGGCGTCGCCCACGACGTCCAACTCCCCGGCGGGGAGCTGTTCTTCTCGGCCGTCCACCTGCACGGCGGCCCGGCTCCCGTCCGCCGGTTCCTGCCCGACCTCATCGGGCTGATCTGGAACCGGAAGATCGACCCCGGCAAGGTCTTCGACCTCGACCTGCCCTTGGAAGACGCCGCCGAGGGCTACCGCGCCATGAACGAACGCCGCGCCATCAAGTCCCTCCTGCGCCCCTGACCGTCCGGAAGGACCGCTCTACCGGGGCCTCGGAGGCCGGTCCGGTCAGCGCCTCGGGGGGTTCATGCCGTCGCCTTCCGGTCCGGCGCGGGATCACGGGAGGAGGGAGACGGCTTCGAGGTCGAGGGCGTGGTGGGCGTGCCTGGTGGTCATGGTGCAGAACATGTCGTCGCCGCGGTCGGTGCGGGCGACGAGCATGGAGGCGCCGATGGCCATGACGATGCCCTGGAAGGCGTGGCGGCGGTAGGCGTCCCAGCAGTCGTCCCAGGTCAGCCGCACGCCGCGTGCGGTGAGGGCGGAGTGGTAGCGCCGGACGAGGGACGGTTCGTGGGCGCGCCGGTCCTGGACGGGAAGGCTGGAGCCGAGGAAGTAGGCCAGGTCGGCCGGGCCCGGCCCGTAGGCGCAGGTCTGCCAGTCCAGGATGACGGGACGGGGTCCGCCGAACAGCAGGTTGTCGGCGCGGAAGTCGCCGTGCGCGAGGGTAGAGGCCCCGTCCCGTGCCATGAGGTATCCGCCGATGGACGGCAGGAAGTCCTCGATCAGTCCGATGACCTCGGGTCCCAGCCGTGACGCGTAGCGCTCCTTGAACCCCTCGTACAGGCCGGTCACCATCGCGGCGGTGAAGGCGGACGCCTCCGCGTCGTGCCGGTTCAGCCAGGGAAGGGCGGCGAAGGCGGGGTCGTCCCAGCCGGCTGCGTGCAGCGCTGCCATCTCGTCGATCGCGGCAGCCGCCTCCTCCGGAGTCACGCCGGTGAGCTGGTCGCCCGGTGCGGCGGGCGCGAGGTCCTGAAGGAGAACGACGTATTCGTCTTTCTCGGCGTCGTAGGCGGAGAAGTAGCAGACGGGCAGACTGGCGTCGAGCCTGTCCGCGATGGCCGCGTAGAAGCTCGCCTCGATCTCGTAGGTGCGGACCGCGCGGGCCGCGGCGCGGCTCGCCTCGGCCGCCGCGGGCACCTTGGCGACCATCGTCGCGGGCAGCCGGACCGGACGGTCGTAGCGCAGACCCAGGCGGACGCTGTCGGCCACCTGGCCGGTACCGACCGGCGCGGACGTGACGGCGGTGACCACCGCGCCGTCCAGGTCGGAGGCGAGCGCCTCGGTGAGCCACTCCGCGGTGAGGCCGGTGACGCCGGCCACCGCACCGGTCATCTCGCGTCGCCTTCCGTGAGGTGTGACCAGCCGTGGTCACGCCAGCCGGGCGGCTGATGCCATTCGGTCCAGCCGTATCCGCTGCGCCCGTCCTCGGCGTCGAAACGGCACAGGGCGCGCGGGAAGTGCGCGGACCGGCCGTCCGGCGAGACGACGGCGACGGGCGCGAACGCCAGCGGCGTCGCGGTCATCGGGGCGCCGGGCACGCGCAGGTCGGAGGACTCGGGCAGGCCGTCCGCGGCGAAGCGGGTCTCGGCGGAGAACCCCGTCAGATGCCCGATGGCGCCGCCCGGCGGCGCCGCGAACGACGGCCACGGGATCGCGAACCCGATGTTGGCCTGCATACCGTGGAAGAACGTCCCGTCGTCGAGGCGTCCGGACGACCAGAGCCACGAGGTCTTCCACCAGTCCCGCTCGCCCCAGCTGTGGTCGCGTTCGCCGGACGCGTCGACCGCGATGGTCTCGCCGCCGATGGTGACCGTCCCGGTGACCGTGCATGGGATCTCATAGCGCGGGAGGTCCTTGTAGGGGTAGACGCCTCCGGCGGTGTCCCATCGCAGATCGAAGGCGAGACGCGTCTTCTCGGCGCCGGAGATGTCGCCGTAGGCCGCGACGGGATCGGGCAGGACGGCGGCCTCGGCGTCCAGTCCGATCTCCGCCGGACCGAACGGGCTGACGATGCGCTGGGTGGCCTTGCAGCCGCCGGTGCGGATCGCGGTGGTACCCGGTTCGGGGAGCGGCGCGTCGTTGTCGGCGACCAGGATGAGCGGACGGCCCGGGCCTGTGACGCAGGCCCAGTACCAGGCGCGCTCCCAGTTCGGGTAGAGACCGAGCCTGACGTAACCGGCGAGCGATCCGTCCGGTGCGGCGAAGTCGAAGTAGTAGGACTCGTTCCACAGCGTCTCGGCGCCGGGTTTGTGAAGCGACTCGTCCTCGGCCGTCAGCTGCCATGTGCCGTGATCGACGATGTTCACCATGCGTTCCTCCGGAGGGGGTGGCGGAGGACGCCGGGCTCGGTGGGAAGACCGAGTGGTCCGGCTCCGCAAGATGTCTACAGGCGTTGTACGCGCGAAGGCAAGGGTGTGACACCGGGGTCGCGTGGGATCGGGTCAGGGGGTGGGGCGGTTGACGACGGCGTTCACCCGGGCGGGGAAGGTACGGGCGAAGTCGTTGTCGAGTTCCCATTCGATGGTGAGGATTTCGGCGGCGAGGGAGACGGCCTCGGGAGGGAGGTTGCTGGCGTTGTTGCGGACGAGGACGGCGCCGTCGAGGAGGGAGAGATCGCCGGTACCGAGGAGGAGGCGTTCGGGAGGCGTCGGGGTGTACTGGCCGACGAGGGCCGCCATGCGGTCGAGGCCGCGGGAGGTGGGTGCCGCGACGACGACGCGGAGCCGGGACGGCAGGGTCGCCAGCCTGCGGAGCAGCGACGGCGCGGGCGTCGCGTTGACCTCGATGACGGCGTCGAAGGAGTCCACGAGCGGTTCCAGGTCGCGCAGGTGGAAGATCGGGGTCGCGATCGCGTCGTATTCGGCGTCGAGGCGGCGTCCCGCGGCGTCGGAGAGCAGGACCGGCTCGACGGTGACGCCGGAGGCCCGTTCCACGAGACGGCTCATCCTGTCCAGATCGCGCTGGTTGCACTCCAGGAACGCCACCCGGGGTGCCGGGTTCAGCGAGACGAGCGCGTCGGCGACCATCCGCTGGATCTGCCCGGCGTGCAGCCCCGCGGCCTGCGCGCGCATGACCAGGCCGCGCAGGTCGCGGTCGAAGCGCTCGGCCGACAGATCGGTGCTCTCGGGCGCCGCGGTGACGACGCTGCCCTGCCGTGGACTCGTCCGCACCAGCCCGTCCCCGGCGAGCCGGTGCAGGGCGCGGTCGACCGTCGACGGGTTGGTGCCGAGCTCGGCGGCGAGGGCGCGGCAGGAGGGGAGCCGGGAACCGACGGTGTAGACGCCCGCTCCGATGCGGTCGCGGAGGATGCGGTGCACGTCGTTCAGCGTCAGCAGGCCGGTGCTCAATCAGACTCCCCGATCAGGACCACGACGGGACGAGGATAGGACGCCTCCCGAACGCCGTGCAGCCCGGACGAGAAAAGTAGATCATGGAGTTCCGCCGCCTTTCTGGCTCTTCCCGGGGTCTCGATCTGCATCATGAGGTCGAAGAGCGGCCCCATCGTGCCCGGCGCGTCACCGGGGATCTCGATCACCACCACCGAACCGCCCGGTGCGAGGGCGGCGCGGGCCTCCCGGAGCACGTGGGCGCACTCGGCGTCGGTCAGGTCGTGCAGCAGGTGCGAGAGCAGGACGGTGTCCGCGGAGCCCGGCGCCGCACCCAGCGCGGGGACGGCGAGGACGTCGGCCGCGCGCACGACGACCTGCTCCGTGACCTCCGCCCGCGCCCACTCCGCCACTTCGGGCAGATCGACGAGAGTGACGTGCGTGCCCGCGGCGGCCAGGGGAACGGCGTAGGAGCCGAGGGCCCCGCCGACGTCGAGGACCCGCCGGCCGGGCGCGAACTCCGGCAGCGCGGTGAGGTCGGGCCCGGTCTCCCGGGCCAGGACGGCCAGCGCGGTCAGGAAGTCGTGCGCGACCTCCGGCTCGGTGCGCAGCCGCTCCCGCCACGGGGAGAGCCGGGGCCGGCCCGTCCGCAGCGTGGGTTCCAGGTCCGTCCAGATCCCGGCGAAGAAGGACTCCTTGCGCACCAGCGCCGCGAGGTCGCCGCCGGAGCCGAGCCGCCGGGCGAGCGGGGCGGGCGCGTAGCCCTCCCCGAGCAGCCCGAGCGCCACCAGGGCGTCCAGCAGGGCGGCGGCCGGCCGTGGCGCCAGCCCCGCCGCCGCGGCGATCTCTTCGGCGGTGCGCGGCCCGTGACCGACGGCGTCGAACAGGCCGACCCGGCACGCCACCG
>JAFACJ010000103.1 GCA_023425615.1 Actinomycetes bacterium | reverse complement strand
CACCGGCACCGCGACGCACGCCAGGCCCGGCCGCGCCTCCCCGTCGTCGAAGGCGATGCCCTCGCGGCGGATCCGGGCGAGCTCGGCCATCAGCTCCGTGCCGTCGGTGATGGTGGAGGGCGTGTGGCGGCGCATCCCCTCGGCGACGGCCTCGGCCGCGGCGTCGGAGTCGTAGGCCAGCAGCACCTTGCCCGAGGCGGTGCGGTGGGCGGGCATCCGGCCGCCGATCCGCGAGGGCATGGGCACCGGGCGGTGCCCGTACAGCTTGGCCAGGTAGACGATCTCGGTGCCGTGCAGGACCGCCAGATGGACGGTCTCGCGGGTCAGCTCGTACAGATCGGTGAGGTAGGGGATCAGCAGGTCCCTGATCCGCTCGTGGCCCGGCGCGTAGACGCCGTTGCCCAGCTGGTGCAGCCGCATGCCCAGCCGGTAGTCCTTGCCGGCGCGCTCCACGACGCCGTTGCGCTCCAGTACGCCGAGGACCCGGAAGGCGGTGGACTTGCTCAGCCCCGACCTGCGGGCGAGCTCGCTGACCCCCACGCCGGTGCTCGCCTGGTCGCCGAAGGAGGCGAGCAGGCTGACCGCCTTGTCGATGGCTGCGCGGTCGTCACGGGCGGGAACGGCGGGAGCGGCTGGCATGAGAGCACACCTCGGAAAGCTGATGTCACTTAGGATATGCCGTATCGGCACTTAACAGTGACGATAATGCGGAAGCCCGGCACAGTCGTCAAGTGACGATATGTCCATTTTAAATGACGGAGGTCAGCGTGTCGGAGACCAACCAGCTCGTCGCCCGCAACGTCAGGCGGTTCAGGGAGGAGCGCGGTCTGTCCCTGGGCGAGGTGGCACGCCGCTCGGGACTGTCCAAGCAGACGCTCTCGAAGATCGAGCAGGGGATCGGCAACCCCACCGTCGACACCCTCGCCCAGCTCGGCATCGCCCTCGACGTCTCGATCCGGCGGCTGGTCACCGAATGGGGCACGCCCGTGTTCGTCCAGCGGCAGGGCGAGGGGGAGTGGTCGGACCTCGGCGGCTGGTCCGAGCGCGTCCTCGATGAGATCTACGGCTCGGGCTACGTGCGCACCCTGGTGATCAGGCTGGAGCGTGCCAAGGCCGGGTCCCAGACGATCGAGGCTCACTCGCCGGGGACCCTGCACCACCTCTACGTCATCACCGGCAAGCTGCGCACCGGCCCTCTCAGCGACCCCGTCGACCTGAGCGCCGGGGACTTCGTGCGCTTCCCCGGCGACGTCGCCCACCGCCATGTCTGCCTGAGCGACCGCGTGGTGGCGCACATGGTCACCACCATGCCGCAGATCCGCCAGTTCGACACCACCATGCTCCGCGCCGCCCGCAGGGAGGCCGAGGAGTGAGCCTTCCGCCCGTCCGGCGCGGTCAGGCGGGGACGGTGAGGGAGCGGACGAGGTCGCCTCGCCAGCGCTCCACCCAGGGGCGCCGCGACTCCGGGTCGGTGTAGGTCTTGTCCGACAGGTACAGGCCCTGGGCGGGGCAGGTGGCGCCGAGTTCCACCAGCACCGGCTTGAGCAGCAGTTCGGGCGCGAGGTGGTGGGCGGGGCCCGCGCCCAGCATCAGCGGGACGGCGACGACGCCCTTCAGGCCCGTGGCGGTGTCGAACTGGTCGAGGAACAGTTTGAGCAGCCCGGAGTAGGTGGCCTTGAAGGTGGGGGAGGCGAAGACCACGAGCTGGGAGCCCGCCACCGACTCGACCGCCTCCTTCACCGCCGCATCGCCCCATCCGAGCAGCCCCGGCCCCAGCTCCACCACGTCGACCCGCGCGTCGGCGGGCCGCCCCGCCAGATCGGCGGCCAGGAGCCCGGCGGCCTCCAGCGTGCGGGACGCGGGCTTGGGGTTGCCGGTCACCACGGTGACACGGGCGCTGTCGAGGCTCATGGCGCGCTCCTCTATATCCACTGTACATACCGATAAACTAGGGATAATGATGATAAGCCAGGGCGCCGCCGGTCAGGGGCGGCGCCCGGCCTATGCTCGGTGCCCATGAGCCGTTGGGGAGAGCTGACCGGAGAGACGTCCGGGGAGGAGTACGCCGCCAGGTTCGCGGCGCTGGCCGAGTCCGGCAGGGACCTGCACGGGGAGGCGCGGTTCTGCGCGGCGCTCGTGCCGCCCGGCGCGCGGATCCTCGACGCGGGCTGCGGCACCGGCCGGGTCATGATCCGTCTCGCGGAGCTCGGCTATGACTGCGTGGGCGTCGACCTCGACGCCTCCATGCTGGAGGTGGCGCGCAGGACGGCGCCGCGGCTCTCCTGGCTGCACGCCGACCTCGCCGCGTTCTCCCCCGAGGCGCTCGGCATCGCCACGGGCTTCGACCTGGTGGTCGCCGCCGGGAACATCTTCCCCCTCCTCGCCCCCGGCACCGAGCCCGAGGTGGCGGCACGCCTCGCCGCGGCCCTGCGCCCAGGCGGCCTCCTCGTCGCCGGCTTCGGCCTGGACCGGGCGCACCTCCCGGTCCCGCCGAACCTCACCCTCGCCGAGTACGACGCGCACTGCGCCGCCGCCGGTCTCACCCTCGCCGACCGCTTCGCCACCTGGGACGCCGACCCCTACACCGGCGGCGGCTACGCCGTCTCCGTCCACCGCCGCTGACGTCGGGCTGGACCCTGCCACGGTGGGAGGGTCCAGGATGAGGGCGTGCGAGATGAGCTACTGACCATCGGGCGGTTCGCCCGGTTGTGCCGGCTGAGCGTGAAGCAGCTGCGGCACTATGACGAGCTGGGGCTGCTGGCGCCCGACCGGGTGGAGCCGGCGACCGGCTACCGGTACTACGCGCTGGGGCGGGTACGCGACGCGCTGACGATCGCGCTGCTGCGCGATCTCGACGTGCCGCTCCCGGTGGTCGCCGAGCTGCTGGCGGCGGGGGAGGAGGAGCGGGCGCGGCTGCTGGGCGCCGAACGGGACAGGCTCGCCGCCCGGATCGCCCGTGACACCGAGCGGCTGGCGGTGCTGGACCGGCTCGCGGCGGGCCCCGCCCCCGCCTACGAGGTGGGTCTCGTGGACGCGCCCGCCCACGGCCTGGCCGCGGTGAGCGTCCGCTGCGACGTCGCCGAGCTGGGCGCGAGCACCCGGCGGTGCGTCGCGGCACTGCTGGAGG
>JAFACJ010000009.1 GCA_023425615.1 Actinomycetes bacterium | reverse complement strand
GCGCTCCCCTGCACGGATCGTGCGGGTCGCGGCGGCCCTGCGGGCGGTGTCGGCGGCCGTACGGGCGTCGCGGTCGGCGGCGTCGGCATAGCGCCGGGCGTCCGCGAGGTTCTTCAGACGCGGGTCGGAGGTCAGTTCCTCCTTGATGGCGGTCTGTTCGGCCTGCTCGCGCCGGAGCGCGCCGAGCTCGGTGAACGCCTGCCGCTCGGCGGCTGCGGCCTCGGACTTGCGGCGGTCCACATCGCCGATCTCGCGGCCGATCCGCTCGTAGGCGGCGTGCCGGGTGCGGAGGTCACCGCCCGTGCGGCGGGTCGCGATCCTCGCGTAGTCGCGGTAGCGGCCGAGGAACCTGCCGACCTCGCGGCGGGTGTCGCGCAGGCCGGTCAGCTCGTCGCGCTGCTGCTCCAGATCGTGGAAGGCCGCGGCGACATCCGACAGGACGGCCTGGTCGACCGGGGTCAGCGCGTCCGACAGGGCCTTGGACAGCTTGCCCTCGTCCGGCTTCTTCGACAGTTGGGGCTGCCGCAACTGGATCAGCAGGTTGATCAGCGAGTCGTACCGGTCGGTGCCGAGATGGAACAGGTGCTCGTCGACCATCCGCCGGTACTCCGCGGCGGTCTTGGTGACGGTGCCGTACGCGCCGACCGCCTCCCGCAGCCGGTCGTGGGTGAGGGCGGTGCCGCTCGGGCCGATCAGGGCCAGGTCCTCGCCGACGCGCTGGGAGGTGACGAAGAACCATTTGTCGGCGATGCCGCGGCCCGCGACCGCCTTCAACCCGATCCCGATCGTGAGGTAGGCGCGCTCGCCGTCCTCGGTGACCCGGCCGAACTCCAGGAACGTGTAGCCGAGGCGCTCGTCATACCTGCCGCCCAGCAGGAGGTTCCACTCCATCTTCTTGGCGCGGTCGCCGTCCGGTTCGACCCGGCTCGGGGTGAGGTCGCCGTCCAGGAGGAGCGGCATCGTCAGGGCGAGGACCTTCGATTTGCCGGTGCCGTTGTTGCCGCGGAAAAGGATCCTGCCGTCGCGGAACCGGAAGTCCTGGCGGTCGTAGTAGAACAGGTCGACCAGGCCGGTGCGGAGCGGCTGCCAGCGCGTGATCGTCGGGGTCGGCAGGCTCATGTGCTGGTCCTCGTGATGCGGGGGGAAGAGTAGGCGAAGCGGGCCAGGGCGGGCAGAGGATCCACGGCGTCGCCGTCCATCTGGATGAGTCCGAGGGCGGACAGGCGGCGCAGCGCCTGGTCGGTGAGGAGCTTGTCGCCGCCGGGGTCGCGGGTGTTCTTCCGCCAGTAGGTGCTGTGGTCGGCGATCAGGGTGCGCATGTGCTCGACGCAGCGTTCGACCGTCACCGGCGGACGCCCCGCGCGCAACCGTCCGGACAGGAACTCCGCGAGCAGCAGGGTGGCGTGGCCGTCGGTGCCCTCGTCGGGCATCGTGTAGTCGCTGGCCTCTCGGGTGGGGTCGAGCAGCGCGACGCCCTCCGCGCGGACCTCGGCGACCAGGCCCGTCGCATCGGTGAGGCGCTTCAGGAACGGGCCGCGCTGCATCTCCAGGTACTGCCGCTCCTCCGGTGACAGGTCCGCGTAGTAGACGACCGGGTCGTCCAGCAGGCGGCGGCCCAGGTTGTGGCGGATCCGCCGGTTGCGTCCCTCATCGGTGTCGGGGAGCACGTCGGCGATCGCGGCGGCGCGGTCGTCGCCGACGAGGGACGGTCCGCGCCGGGTGGCGAGCAGCACCGCCATGACGCGGCGGTCGACGTCGTAGAGGGCGTCGCCGCCGCCGGAGACGTACGCCTGCTCCTCGCCGGCGACCCGCCGCAGCACACCGGTCTCCAGCAGCAGCTGGGCGACGGCCGCGAGGTCGCCGCGCTCCTCCCGGTTGTCGAGGGTGAAGACGATGCCGCGGGAGGTGAGGGCCTCGTCCTGTGCGAAGGCCAGGACACGCTCGGCGAGCCAGCCGAGCGTCACCTGGCTCTCCGAACGCTCCAGGGCGGCGAGCGCCAGGCAGGCGAGCACGTACCGGCGTCTGCTGAAGGCGCGGCCCTTGGCGGTCGCGGGGCGGGAGCCGTCACGGGTGCGTTCGGCGGGGGTCTTCTTCAGCCGGGCGACGCCCGCGTCGGCCTGGAACGCCCAGCCGGTCTCGCGACTGAAGAACTGGGCGATGTGCGCGGCGTGCTTGCGGGCCGTCGCGTACTCGGGATGGGCCGGGGTCAGCAGCGGGGTGCGCAGCAGCGCGCGGATCGCGCGCCGCCGCTCCTCATCCTGGACGCCCGCGACGACGTCGGTGAGGCTCACCGGGCCACCGCCGCCAGGACGTCGACGATGGTGATCTCGTGGTCCGGGCCGCGCATCACGCCATCCTCGGTGTGGATCTCGGCGAGGCCGTCACGCGGTGTCAACGTGATCTCCAGAGTGCCGTCGCCGGTGCGGGCCCGCACCGCGCCGTCGGGTCCTGGCCGGGTGCCGAGCGCGTGGCCGAGCAGCGACAGGAAGAGCCGGAACTCGCCGCGCTCCAGCACCCCCAACTCGCTCAACAGGAGGGGGGCACCGGTGGCCAGACGGGACCTGGCCCGCTCGGTCTGCTCGTGTTCGGCGGCGAGCCGCTCGGCGAGCGCGCGCTTGGCCTCGCCGCGGTCCTTGACCTTGCTGGGGGCACCACGCCGCTGGTAGGAGCCGCTGGCCCGCAGCCGGGCGGAGACCTCGACGGTCGGGGCGTCCAGCCAGCTGGTGGCGGCCGGGGCCTCGGGTGGGTCGGCGTCGGCGCCCAGATGGCGGCTCGTGGCCATGCCGAAATGGGTCCGCCACAGGTCGTGGGCCTCCTCGTCGGTGGAGGCGGAGGCGAACCAGCGGGCCATGGCGTGGAAGTCGGCGGCCCGGTTGCTGACCCCGGCCCGCCGCTCCTGCAGCAGGCTGACGGCGGCCAGCAGATCGGGGATGGCCTTGCGGGCGCGGGCCCGCAGCAGGTCGGCCTGGCTGGGGTGGGCCCGGTCGGTGGAGGCGAACCATGCGCCGAGCCCGGACCAGCGGGCCCGCCATGCCGCCAGGCGCTGGTCGGGGGCGGTCTCGTCGTCGGGGGCGGCGTCGGCGGCCTCCCGTTCGGCGGCATGAGTGAGGAGCTCGGTGACACGTTCGGGGGTGAGAGAGGCGAGGATCGCGGCGATCGCGTGGTGTTTCACGACGAGTTCGGAGACGAAGCGCTCCAGATAGGCGATCAGCCTGTCCTTGTAGGCGAGGAACGCCTCCTCGTCGATCTCGTGCAGGTCGATCGTCCTCTGGAGCGATCCCATGAAGGCGCCGGCGTTGGCGGCGAGGCTGTCGAGCCTCCCGACGAGTTCCAGCAGCAGGTTGTGGACGATCGCCGAGTCGAGCGGATCGACCATGTCCCGCAGGGCGGTCAGCCGGAACCGGATGTCCTCCAGCGCGACGGCCTGGAGCTCGCCGCGCCGTCCGATCTCCTGTTCGAAGACCTCCAGGGCGCGTTCGGCGGCCTCGCCGTACCGGGTGAACTGGTACAGGAAGCGCGGCCGGTAGAAGTCCTCGACCGAGGTGACCCTGCTGGTGTCCGGATCGGCGCGCAGGTTCCGCCAGTTCTCCAGGCTCGCCAGGGCGGAACTCACCTGATCGAGGTCGACGCGTTCGCCGGGGCCGCTGTTCAACGCCTCGGCGACGTCCTCGGGCCGCAGGTGGATGACGAACCGCCGCTTGGCTTCGGCGAACACCAGCATGATCCGCCGATAGAGCGCGCTGTTGGGCGCGTCCACATGGGCGAAAGGACGAGGCTCGGGATTCTCGGACATCGCGCGCTCACCGTATCCGACCCATCACATCTAACGCGTCGCTATCTGAACATCCTCGTCGTCCCCGCCGGAAGAAGAACCCGCTCCACGGGGTCGCCTACATCGATTACAAGGACACCGACCTGCTCCGGAAGTTCATCTCCGACCGCGACAAGATCCGCAGCCGCCACGTCACCGGCGTGACCGTCCAGCAGCAGCGGAAGATCGCCGCGGCCATCAAGAACGCCCGCGAGATGGCCCTGCTGCCCTACGGCACCCGCACCCCGACCCGCCACCCACCCGGAC
>JAFACJ010000001.1 GCA_023425615.1 Actinomycetes bacterium | reverse complement strand
CGTCCGGCGTGTCCGATGGGGGCTTCGCCGGCGCCCGCAGCGCGCGTCTGACCTCGGTGACCGCCGCGAAGAACTCCGGCGCCTGCCGGCTCGCCTCGGTGCGCTCGCCCAGCCGCCCCTCCACCAGCTCGGTGATCCGGCCGGGCCGCGCCGACATGACCGCCACCCGGCCGGACAGGAACACCGCCTCGTCGATGGAGTGGGTGACGAACACGACGGTCGTGCCGGTGGCGGCGCAGATGCGCAGCAGCTCGCCCTGGAGGCGTTCGCGCGTCATCTCATCGAGGGCGCCGAACGGCTCGTCCATGAGCAGCAGCGGCGGCGCGTCCGCCAGGGCGCGGGCGATCGAGACGCGCTGCTGCATCCCGCCCGACAGCTGCGCCGGGTAGTGCCCGGCGAACTCCGACAGGCCGACCAGCTCCAGCATCTCCGCGGCGCGGGCGCGCCGCGCGGAGCGGCCCATGCCGCGCAGCTCCAGCGGCAGCTCCACATTGCGCTGCACGGTGCGCCAGTCGAACAGGCCGGCCTTCTGGAACACCATCCCGTAGCCGCGGTCCTTGCGGGCCTGGGCGGCGGGCTTGCCCGCGACCGTGACGGTCCCCGTGGACGGCGGGATCAGGTCGGCGATCAGCCTCAGCAGGGTGCTCTTGCCGCAGCCGGACGGGCCGATCAGCGACACGAACTCCCCCGCCTCGATCCGCAGGTCACCGGCGGCGACCGCGGTGACCTCATCGGGCCGCCCGGGGTTGAACACCTTGGTGACGCCGGACAACTCGATCAAGTGACGACTCCTCGTGAAAGCAGGCGCTGGGCCAGCGTCAGCAGCCCGGCGACGGTGAGTCCCAGCAACGCCGCGCCGAGCATCGCGGTGTAGACCTTGGCCGGGTCGGTGGTTGCCTCCCGCGAGTACTCGATGACCAGCCGGCCGATGCCGCCCTTGGTGCCGGTGGAGATCTCGCCCACCACCGCGCCGACCACGGCCGCCGCCCCGGCCAGGCGCAGCGCCGGGAACAGGAACGGCAGCGACGCGGGCAGCCGCAGTTTGACCAGGGTGTGCCACCAGCCCGCCGAGTAGCCGCGCATCAGCTCCACGGCCTCGGGCGGCGGCGACTGGAGCCCGCGCAGCAGGCCGACGGCGACGGGGAAGAACGCCAGATAGGCGGCGATCACCGAGACCGTCGCCCACTGCGGCATGAGCTGCCCGCCCCAGCCCGCGATGACCGGGGCCAGCGCGACCAGCGGCACCGTCTGGGAGAGCACCACGTACGGCAGCAGCCCGCGCTCGGCGAACCCGAAGCGCTCCATCAGCACGGCCAGCGCCAGCCCGACCAGCGCCCCGGCGGCGAACCCGGCGGCGACGATGCCGAGCGTGGTCAGGCACGCCTTCAGCAGCACCTGCCAGATCGGGTCGCCGCCGGTCAGCTCCGGGTCGCCGAGGCGGGCCAGGACCGTCCACAGGTGCGGCATGGACGCGTCGTCGGCCCGCGGCAGGATCCGCACCCCGGCGACGCTCGTCCCGTCGTCGGATCCCAGCCACTTGTAGAGCTCCCAGGCCCCGGCGGCGGCCGCCACCAGGGCCAGGGAGCCGAGAGCACGTCTCACAGCCCGGCCACCGCCGGGATGATGTGCTCCCCGTAGGCGGCCAGGGTGTGCTCCTTGTCGTCGTGCTGGAGGTAGACGGCGAACTGGTCGACGCCCAGCTCGCGGAGCTCCTTCAGCCGGGCCAGATGGTTCTCCACCGGCCCGAGCACGCAGAACCGGTCGACGATCTCGTCGGGCACGAAGTCGGTGTGGGTGTTCCCGGCCCTGCCGTGCTCGGCGTAGTCGTAGTCCTCGCGGCCCTTGATGTACTCGGTGAGCGCCTTGGGGACTGCCGAGCCGTCGGCGCCGTAGCGGTCGACGATGTCGGCGACGTGGTTGCCGACCATGCCGCCGAACCAGCGGGTCTGGTCGCGCTGGTGCGCCAGGTCGTCGCCGACGTAGGCGGGCGCCGCGACGCAGAAGGTGATGGCCTCCGGGTCGCGGCCCGCCTTCTCGGCAGCCGCCTTCACCGCGCGGATCGTCCAGGCGACGATGTCGGGGTCGGCGAGCTGCAGGATGAACCCGTCGCCGACCTCGCCGGTCAGGGCCAGGGCCCGCGGCCCGTAGGCGGCGACCCAGACCGGCAGCGCGCCGCCCTCCACCCACGGGAAGTGGATCTCCCGGCCGCGCACGTCGGCGACACGGCCCTCGGCCAGATCGCGGATGGCGTGGACGGCGGCGCGCAGTTCGGCGATGGTCGTCGGCTTCAGGCCGAGGGTGCGCAGCGCCGAGTCCCCCCGGCCGATGCCGCAGATCGTCCGGTTGCCGAACGCCTCGTTGAGCGTGGCGAAGTGCGAGGCGGTCACCGACCAGTCGCGGGTCCCCGGATTGGTGACCATGGGCCCGACCATGACCCGTTCGGTCCTGGCCAGGATCTGGCTGTAGATGACGAAGGGCTCCTGCCACAGCAGGTGGGAGTCGAAGCTCCACACATGGCTGAAGCCCGCCTGCTCGGCCTTGACCGCCAGGTCCACGACGGACGAGGCGGGCGGGTCGAGCTGGAAGACGACTCCGATGTCCAAACCGGTTCCCCCTTAGACCAGGTACTGGGACAGGCCGCGGGGCAGGTAGCGCCCGTGGCCCTGGCGTCCGTGGAACGTGCCGCCCTCCAGCAGCACGGTGCCGCGGCTGATGACCGTCTCGACCCTCCCGGCGATCTCGAAGCCCTCCCAGGCGGAGTGGTCCATGTTCATGTGGTGGGTCTCGACGCTGATGCGGGTGCGTCCGTTCGGGTCGTAGAGGACGATGTCGGCGTCCGAGCCGGGCGCGATGACGCCCTTGCGCGGGTAGAGCCCGAACATGCGGGCCGGGGTGGTGGCGATGGTCTCCACCCAGCGCTCCAGCGAGAGCTTGCCGTCCACGACGCCCTGGTAGAGCAGGTCGACCCGGTGCTCGACGCCGCCGATCCCGTTGGGGATCTTGGAGAAGTCGCCGAGGCCGAGTTCCTTCTGGTCCTTGAAGCAGAACGGGCAGTGGTCGGTGGAGACCACGGCCAGGTCGTTGGTGCGCAGCCCCTGCCACAGGTCGCGGGCGTGGGGCTCATGCTTGGAGCGCAGCGGCGTGGAGCACACCCACTTGGCGCCCTCGAAGCCCGGTGCGCCGAGTTGGTCCTCCAGGGTCAGGTAGAGGTACTGCGGGCAGGTCTCGGCGAAGACGTTGCGGCCGGCGTCGCGGGCCTCGGCTACCCGCGCCAGCGCGCCGCTGGCGGACAGGTGGACGATGTACAGCGGGGTGTCGCGGGCGACCTCGGCCAGGTAGATGGCGCGGCTGGTGGCCTCGGTCTCCAGCGCGGCGGGACGGGTGATGCCGTGGTGCACCGGGTCGGTCTCGCCGCGGGCCAGGGCCTGGGCGACCAGGACGTCGATCGCCGGCCCGTTCTCGGCGTGCATCATGATCATGGCGCCGTTCTCGCGGGCCTTCTGCATCGCCCGCAGGATCTGCCCGTCGTCGCTGTAGAAGACGCCGGGGTAGGCCATGAACAGCTTGAAGCTGGTGATGCCCTCGTCGGCGACGAGGGAGTCCATCGCCTTCAGCGACGCCTCGTCCACGCCGCCGATGATCTGGTGGAAGGCGTAGTCGATGTGGCAGTTGCCGTCGGCCTTGGCGTGCCAGGCGGCGAGGCCGTCCTGGACGGACTCGCCGGTGCGCTGCACGGCGAAGTCGATGATGGTGGTGGTGCCGCCCCACGCGGCGGCGGCCGTACCGGTGGCGAAGGTGTCGCTGGCGAACGTCCCGCCGAACGGCAGCTCCATGTGGGTGTGGGCGTCGACGCCGCCCGGGATCACATACCTGCCGGTGGCGTCGATGACCCGGGCGCCGCTCTCGGG
>JAFACJ010000949.1 GCA_023425615.1 Actinomycetes bacterium | reverse complement strand
CTCGTGCCCTCCGCGCTGGCCGGCGCCGACGTCGGGCGGCTGCTGGACGAGGCGGCCGCGCTCGCCCCCGCCCTGCGCCAGCCCTACGACAACCCGGGCCTGGCGCTGGGCGCCGCGCTCGGCTCCTCCGCCGCGGCGGGCCACGACAAGCTGTTGCTCGCCGACCACGGCTCGGGCATCACCGGGTTCGGCGACTGGGCCGAGCAGCTCATCGCCGAGTCCACCGGCAAGGAGGGCAAAGGCATCTTGCCGGTGGTGCTGGAGGGCGTCGACGCGCCGGGCTTCGCGCCCGCCCCCGACGTGCGCGGCGCGGTGCTGGGCGACTACGACACCGCGGCGATCGCGGTCAGGGGGCCGCTGGGCGCCCAGTTCCTGCTGTGGGAGTACGCGACGGCCGTCGCCGGCCGGGTCCTCGGCATCAACCCCTTCGACCAGCCCAACGTCCAGGAGTCCAAGGACAACACCGGGGCGCTGCTGAAGGCGGTGGAGGAGGGCGACGCCTCCGCGCTGGCGGCGGGCGAGCCCGATCTCATCGCCGGTGCCGTCGAGGTCCACGCCGGAGGCGCGCTCAAGGCGGCGGGACTGGCCGAGGCGCTGGACGAACTGCTGGCGCTGGTGCCCGACCGCGGCTATCTGGCGGTGATGGCCTACCTCGACCGCACCGGCGGCGACGCCGGGGCCGAGGAGCTGCGTGCGCTGCTGGCCGCCCGCTCCGAGCAGGTGCGGCGGCAGGGCACCGCGCCGGTCACCTTCGGCTGGGGACCGCGGTTCTTGCACTCCACCGGCCAGTACCACAAGGGAGGTCCGCAGAACGGGGTGTTCCTGCAGATCACCGGGGAGGTGGAGCGCGACGTCCCGGTGCCGGGCCGCCCCTACACCTTCCGGACGCTGCAGCTCGCCCAGGCCCTGGGTGACCTGCGGGCGCTGCGCTCGCGGGGCCGCACCGCGGTGCGGATCCATCTGCGCGACCGCGCCGAGGGGCTCGCCCAGCTCCTCGACGTGCTGAAAAACTGAGGAACACCACGCAGAACACCGCACATCCGGGCCGTCTCTCGTCTAGGAAAGGGAACGAGGGACGGCCCGGACCGCCGACGGCAGACCGGTCGATCCCCTCCTAGACCGTGCTTCACCAGTCGAATGACGTCCATCGACTCGTAGGAAAGGGACCGGGCATGCCATCGCCCGCTGAACTGATCGGGATCGACGGGAACCCCCTGCGGGATCCCCGTGACAAGAGACTTCCCCGCGTCGCCGGGCCCAGCGTGCTGGTCCTCTTCGGGGTCACCGGCGACCTCTCGCGCAAGAAACTCCTCCCCGCCATCTACGACCTGGCCAACCGGGGGCTGCTTCCGCCGGGTTTCTCCCTCGTGGGATTCGCCCGCCGCGACTGGGAGGACCAGGACTTCCGCCAGGTCGCCTACGAGGCGGTCAAGCAGAACGCCCGCACCCCCTTCCGGGAGGAGGTCTGGAACCACCTCTCGGAGGGCATGCACTTCGTGCCCGGCGAGTTCAGCGACCCCGGCGCGTTCGACGCGCTGGCCATGGCGGTGAAGGAGCTCGACGAGACCCGCGGCACGGGCGGCAACTACGCCTTCTACCTGTCCATCCCCCCCAAGTTCTTCGACGTCGTGGTGGAGCAGCTGCAGCGCAGCGGGCTCGCGGAACGGTCCGAATCGTCGTGGCGCCGGGTGGTGATCGAGAAGCCGTTCGGGCACGACCTGGCCAGCGCGCGGGAGCTCAACAACGTCGTGCACCGTGTCTTCCCCGAGGAGTCGATCTTCCGGATCGACCACTACCTGGGCAAGGAGACGGTCCAGAACATCCTGGCGCTGCGGTTCGCCAACACCATGTTCGAGCCGGTCTGGAACCGCTCCTACATCGACCACGTGCAGATCACGATGGCCGAGGACATCGGCATCGGCGGGCGCGCCGGCTACTACGACGGCATCGGCGCGGCACGCGACGTCATCCAGAACCACCTGCTGCAACTGCTGGCGCTGGCGGCGATGGAGGAGCCGACGTCCTTCAAGGCCGAGGCGGTGCGCGCGGAGAAGGCCAAGGTGCTCTCCTCGGTGCGGCTGCCCCGCGACCTGTCGCTGGCCACGGCCCGCGGCCAGTACTCGGCGGGCTGGCAGGGCGGGGTGAAGGTCCGCGGCTATCTGGAGGAGGACGGCATACCCGAGTCCTCCACGACCGAGACGTACGCCGCGATCAAACTGGAGATCGACTCCCGGCGCTGGGCCGGGGTGCCGTGGTACCTCAGGACGGGCAAGCGCCTGTCGCGCCGCACCACCGAGGTCGCCATGATCTTCCAGCAGGCGCCGCACCTGCCGTTCTCCGAGACCGAGACCGAGGAGCTGGGGCAGAACGCCCTGGTCTTCCGGGTGCAGCCGGACGAGGGCATCACGGTGCGGTTCGGCTCCAAGGTGCCGGGCACCTCGATGGAGGTGCGCGACGTCAACATGGACTTCGCCTACGGCGAGTCCTTCACCGAGTCCTCCCCCGAGGCATACGAGCGGCTGATCCTCGACGTCCTCATCGGCGACCCGCCGCTCTTCCCCCGGCAGGAGGAGGTCGAGCTGTCCTGGCAGATCCTCGACCCGGTCGAGGAGTTCTGGGCCGGGCAGGGCAGGCCCGACCAGTACAAGTCAGGCGGCTACGGACCCAAGTCCTCCGATCTGATGATGAAGCGCGACGGCCGCGCGTGGCGGAGGATCTGACGTGAACATCGACCTCACCTCGACCACCACCCGGCGCATCCAGGACGCCCTCACCCAGGCCAGGCACCAGATGGGCGGCCCGACGATAGGGATGGTGCTGACCCTCGTCATCGTCACCGACGAGTCGGCGCAGTACGACTCGCTGCGCGCCGCCAACGCGGCGGCGCGCGAGCACCCGTGCCGGATCCTCACCGTCATCTCCCGCGACCCGCGCGGCAGCTCCTCGCGGCTGGACGCCGAGATCCGCATCGGGGAGACCGGGCCCGGCGAGACGGTGCTGCTGCGGATGTACGGGCCGCTGGCCGAGCACGCCGACTCGGTGGTGGTACCGCTGCTGGTCCCC
>JAFACJ010000914.1 GCA_023425615.1 Actinomycetes bacterium | reverse complement strand
GGGGACCCGCGGCGGCCCGGTCCGGGCGCCCGGTCACCGGTGGGCGGTGGTCAGGTTGGGGCGGGCCGCCATGATCAGGCCGAGGGCGGTGTAGCCGATGAGGAGGTGGCCGCCGCCGATCCAGCGTGCCGACTCCTCGCTGACCAGGAGGTAGAAGGGGACGGTCGCCACGGCCCAGCTCTCGGCGATCAGCGGCCACCAGCGCAGGGGGCCCTGCCAGCGGCCGGCGAAGACGAGCTTGACGCTGATGAGGAACATGCCCAGCATCGACAGCGGCCAGGTCATGTCCATGACCGCCAGCCAGGCGTCGTCGGCGATCGACGCGGGCAGGACGCCGTGCAGCAGCGACCACAGGCTGGCGATGCCGAGGACCACCGCCTCGACGCGCAGGGCGATCGCCGCGGCGCGCGAGGTGCCGATGGCCCCGGTCTTCATCTGCACGGTCAGCAGGCAGAAGACGCCGAGCTGGAACAGCAGCCCGGTCAGGTCGATGATCCGGCCGACGGCGCCCTCGCCGTCGGTGCCCCAGATGAAGATCGGTATCGCCCAGCACAGGGTGCCCACGGCCAGGCCGAGGCCGAGGCGCCGGACGGCGCCCTCCCCGATCCCCTCGTTCCCGTGCGCGGCGTGCCCGGCGCCCAGGTCGGTGCGGGCCCTGGCCGGCTGGTTGCTGATGTGCGTCATGGGTCTCCCTCGTTCCGCCGCGGTCTCCTCGCGCTCCGGCCGGTCCTCGGCGCGCCGCGGTGATGACCACGATCCGCGCCCGCCGTCCCAAGCCGGCAGGGCGGCGCATCACGGATCGGCGCCCGGGATTCCGCGGCGCTGTCCTAGGACTCCGGCCCCAGGTCAAGTGCCGCAAAAAAAGCGACAATGTCCGTCATGGAAGAAGGAAGGCGGCGTCCGGTGGCGCCGGTGGCGGTGGCGCTCCTGTCGGTGGCGCTGACCGTCGGCACGGTGGCGCTGGACCTGGCCAACCGTGATGTGGTGCTGCCCGCGAACGCGGGTCTTGAGCGGTTCAGCTGGTCGGCGGCGCTGACGGGGCTGGTGCAGGCACTGCCCGGCGCGCTGCTGCTGTGGCGGATGCCGCGGCACCCCGTCGCCTGGGTGCTGGTGCTGTCCGGGCTGCACTGGGGCCTGGACGGCCTGTCGGGCGCCTGGGCGGTGCACGGCCTGTACGGCGCGCACGGCGCGCCCGGCCTGTCGGCCGCCTACTGGTTCTACGCCAGGTTCGGCGCGGCGCTCATGCTGTGGCTGCCGCTGCTGCTCCTGCTGTTCCCCGACGGACGGCTGCCCGCAGCGCGGCCGTGGCGCCGTGCGTCGGCGGCGAGCCTGGCGCTGACCGCGATGATGCCGGTGGCGTGGATGCTGGTGCCGGCTTCGGTCGTCGCCCGCATGGACGGCGCGCCCCTGGCGCCCGAGGTGGCGCGGCTCGCCCTCGACCCGGTCAGCGTCGACCTGCCGTACGGGTTCTGGGAGCCGGCGATGGCGGCCGCCAACCTGATCATGACGGTGAGCCTGCTGGTGCCGCTGGCGGTCCTGGTGCACCGCTACCGCGGCGCCGGCACCCAGCGGCGCGCCCAGATCCGCTGGCTGGTGTGGGCGGCGCTGGCGAACGTGTTCGTGCTGCTGCTCCCGCTGGTGACGTCGTCGGCGCTGCCGTCGCTGCTGCTGTGCGCGGGCCTGGCGCTGATCTCGGGCGCGGTGCTGGTCTCGGTCGCCCAGTACCGGCTGTATGAGATCGACAGGCTGCTCCCTGCGACGTTCCTGTACGGGGTGCTGGCGCTCCTCGTCGTCGGGATCGACGTCGCGGTGTTCACCGTCGCGGGCAGCGCCCTGGGCGAGCGCGACTCGGCGCTGACCGCGATCGTCGTCGTCGCGATCGCGTACGCGCCGCTGCGGACCTGGCTGTGGCGGGTGGCGCGGCGGCTGGTGCGCGGCTCGCGCGATGACCCGTACGCGACGGTCTCCACCCTCGCCGCGCGCCTGGACCAGGCCAGCGGCCCGGACGAGCAGCTCGCCGCGCTGGCCCGCACCGTCGCCGACGCGTTCCGGCTGCCGTACGTGCGGGTGGAGATCGAACGCCCGGACGGGGCGAGGTCGGTCGTGGAGTACGGCTCCCCGCGGGGGCCGTCGGTGTCGCTGCCGGTCGTCTACGCCAAGGACGCGGTGGGGCGCCTGGTGCTGTGCCGCGCCGATCTGACCGAACGCGACCAGCGGCTGCTGGGCGACCTCGTCCGGCAGGCGGCGGCCGCCGCGCGCTCCAGCGAGCTCAGCGAGGACCTGAAGCGCATCCGCGCGCAGCTCGTCGTCGCCCGCGAGGAGGAGCGGCGGCGGCTGCGGCGCGATCTGCACGACGGGCTCGGGCCGAGCCTGGGCGCGGTGGCGCTGCGGATCGAGCTGGCCCGCAACCTGGCCCGCACCGCGCCGGAGAAGTCGGACCGGATCCTGGAGCAGACGGCGGCGGAGGTGTCCGACGTGATGGCCGACGTCCGCAGGCTCGTCCACGACCTGCGCCCGCCCGCCCTCGACGAGCTGGGCGTGCTGCGCGCCGTCCAGCAGCACGCCGACCGGCTGCGCTCCGGCCGCCTGCGGATCGTGGTGTCCGGCGGCGACGGCCTCGACGCGCTCCCGGCCGCCGTGGAGGTGGCCGCGTACCGTATCGTGTCCGAGGCGCTCGCCAACGTGGTGCGGCACTCGGGCGCCGCGCGCTGCGAGGTCACGCTGGGCGCGCGCGAAGGGGTGCTGGAGGTCTGCGTGCGTGACGACGGCTCGGGCATCGGCCCGGACACCGCGGCGGGCGTGGGGATGCTGTCGCTGCGGGAGCGGGCCGCCGAGCTCGGCGGCGACTGCGAGGTCACCTGCCCGCCCGGGGGCGGGACGCTGGTCCGCGCGCGGCTGCCGCTGGAGACGGAGGCGGCCGGTGTCCGATGAGCCGATCCGGGTGCTGCTCGCCGACGACCACCCGGTCTACCGCGACGGGCTGGCGATGCTGCTGGACTCCCGCCCCGACATCGACGTGGTCGGCACCGCCGCGACGGGCGTGGAGGCCGTGGCCATGGCCGCCGAGCTCCAGCCGGACATCGTGGTGATGGACGTCGGCATGCCGGAGCTGGACGGGATCGAGGCGACACGGCGTGTGGTGTCCGACAGCCCGCACATCGGCGTCGTGGTGCTGACGATGTCGGAGGAGGACGCCACCCTCTTCGCCGCGATGCGCGCCGGTGCCCGCGGCTATCTGCTGAAGGGCGCGGGCCAGGCGGAGATCGTCCGCGCGATCGTCGCCGCCGCCCACGGTGATGTGATCTTCGGCCCGTCCGTCGCCCTGCGCGTCGCGGAGTTCTTCGCAGGGCCGCCCGCGCCGGGGCCGGGGGAGCGCTCGGGCGATCCGGCGTTCCCGCAGCTCACCCCGCGCGAACGGGAGATCCTCGATCTCATCGCCGCGGGCCGCTCCAACGGGCAGATCGCCCAGGGCCTCTTCCTGTCCCCCAAGACCGTGCGCAACCACGTCTCCAACATCTTCACCAAGCTCCACGTCGCCGACCGCGCCGAGGCGATCATCCGCGCCCGCGACGCCGGCCTCGGCCGCTGACCCGGCCGCCCGCCGTTCCGCGCCCGGCGGGCCGCCGTCCCCTGTGTCGGCGATCACAGATTTTTGGGCTCCGGCTAGTGACTTGGCTCACCCATTGAGGTAGAACTCGTTTCAGTTCGACCTCTAGTGAGGAGCGTCACATGAGTGATGACACCGTGCACAGAGCCGTTTCCATGGCGGTATCCCGACGCGGATTCATGGTTGGAACCGGTTCTATCCTGGGTGCCGCCGCCTTCGGGCTGCGGCCCGCGGCCGCCGCGCCGCCGCCCGCGCCGATCGCGTCGGGCGCCCAGGTCGAGGCGCTGGTGATCGGTACCGGGTACGGCGGTTCGGTCGCCGCGCTGCGGCTGGCCCAGGCCGGCGTCGACGTGCACATGGTGGAGATGGGCATGGCCTGGGACACCCCGGGCTCCGACGGCAAGATCTTCGCCAACACCAAGAGCCCCGACGTGCGGTCCTACTGGCTGCGCACCAAGACCAAGCAGCCGCTGAGTAACTTCCTCGGATTCCCCATCGACAAGAGCGTCACCAAGTACACCGGGATCCTGGACGCCGAGGAGTTCGCCGGGATCACCGTCTACCAGGGCCGCGGCGTCGGCGGCGGCTCGCTCGTCAACGGCGGCATGGCCGTCACGCCCAAGCGCGAGAACTTCGGCGCCATCCTCCCGTCGGTGAACGCCGACGAGATGTACGACGTCTACTACCCGCGCGCCAACGCCGGACTCGGCGTCTCCAACGTCGACCTGACGTGGTGGGAGAACGCCGACTGCTACCAGTACGCGCGCGTCGGGCGCAAGCACGCGCAGCGCTCCGGCTTCCCGTACGTCTTCGTGCCCAACGTGTACGACTGGGACTACATGGCTCAGGAGGCGGCCGGGTCGGTGCCGAAGTCGGCGCTGAACGCCGAGGTCCTCTACGGCAACAACTACGGCAAGAAGTCGCTCCAGAAGACCTACCTCGCACAGGCGAAGGCGACAGGCCGCGTCGCCATCTCACCGCTGCACCGCGTCACGTCGGTCACCCCCGCGGCCGGCGGGAAGTACACCGTCACGATCGAGCAGATCAACACCGGCGGGGACGTCGTCGACACCAAGACGGTGACGGCCACGCGGGTGTTCTTCGCGGCCGGGAGCGTCGGCACCAGCAAGCTCCTGGTGAAGCTGAGGGCGACGGGCGCGCTGCCGAACCTGAACGGCGAGGTCGGCAAGGGCTGGGGCGACAACGGCAACATCATGTGCGGCCGCGCCAACCACATGTGGGACGCGACCGGCAGCCTCCAGTCGTCCATGCCCACCACCGGCATCGACAACTGGGCGGCGGGCGGCGCGTTCGCCGAGGTCGCTCCGCTGCCCACCGGCATCGAGACCTACGCCTCGCTCTATCTGTCGATCACCAACAACCCCAACCGCGCGGAGTTCTCCTGGAACGCCGGGACGGGGAAGGTGGACCTGAGCTGGCAGACGGCGTGGAAGCAGCCCGGCATCACCATGGCCAAGTCGATCTTCGACAAGATCAACTCCAAGGAGGGGACGATCTACCGGACCGACCTCTTCGGCGCCTACAAGATCTGGGGCGACCACCTGACCTACCACCCGCTCGGCGGCTCCGTGCTGAACAAGGCGACCGACAACTACGGCCGCCTCCACGGCCACCCCGGGCTCTACGTCATCGACGGCTCGCTCATCCCCGGCAACACCAGCGTCAACCCGTTCGTCACCATCACAGCGCTCGCGGAACGGAACATAGAGAAGATCATCGCCACGGACCTGTGACGATGATCTGAGACGGAGCAGCCGGCCGCGGGCGCGTGTGGCCGGCCTTTTTCATGTCACATGGCCGGGCAGCACGCAGATCGCGTCGATGCCGAGCACGTGGTTGAGGCGGCCGAACGCCAGCCACGAGCCGAGGCACATGCTCAGCTCCACGATCTCCCGCTGGCTGTAGTGCGCCGACATCCGCTCCCAGAACGCGCCGTCGAGGTTGTGGTGGTCGAGCGCGTAGCGTTCGGCGTACTCGGCCGCGAGGCGGGTGCGCTCGTCGAAGGCGTCGGTGGTGCGCCAGTGCGTGACGGCGTCGGCGAACTCCTCTTCGACCTTCCGGCCGTCGCGTTCGGTACGCCAGTCCAGGCAGAAGAGGCAGCCGTTGATCTGCGCCGTCCGCAGCCGCGCCGCCTCGAACTCGCGCAGGCCGAGCGTCGTGTGCTCGTACACCGACAGCGAGAAGGCGGCGGCCGCGGGGCCGATCCCCGGGACCATCTCGCCCCACACGTAGCCGATCGGGTCCTTGCCGCCGGGGATGTCGATGTTCATGCGTTTCCCTTCCCGAGCCTGCCCGCCGCCGGACGCAGCGGGACGTCGAGCGCGTCGTAGATGCCGGGCCCGGCGTCGAGGAGCCAGTCGATGGCGTTGACCAGCCGCCCGACCCCGGTGGCGTTACCGCCCGCGGCGCGGTTGCCGCCTTCGTCCATGGCCTCGACCGTCACCTCGATCCGCGGCCTGCCCTCGATGACGACGCGGTGGGCGCCGTCGGAGTGCGGCGCGGTGGGCCAGTCCGGCGCGCAGGAGGAGTGGATCCGGGTGACGTGCTCGATGACGATGCGCGGTGCGCCGCCCACGATCCCCTGCACCTCGAACCGGATCGCCCCCTGCGTCCCGGCCGCGAACTCGCCCATCGCCTTGGTGGTGACGGTGGACTCCAGCGGGCGCCGCTCGACGGTCTCCCGTACCTCGTCGAGCTCGACGCCCAGCGCCCGCGCCATGAGCCGCACCTGCCCGCCCCACACCATGCTCGGGACGGTCGGCGCGATCATCGGCGGCTCGTAGTCCATCGGCTGCCCCATGCCGACCAGGTAGCGGACGGAGTCCTCCTGGTCGTAGGTGGTGTAGTCGAAGATCTCCTGGCAGCGCACCACGTCCACGGTCGACCCGACACCGCTGATGAGCAGCGGCAGCACATCGTTGCCCCAGCCCGGGTCGACGCCGGAGGCGAAGAGCGCGCCGCCTCCCTCCTCCACCGCGGCCAGCAGCGGCTCCCGCAGTTCGGGCGGTGCGTTGCGGGCGTCGTAGAGCGGGTAGACGGACGGCGTCACGACCACCGCTCCCGCCCGGATCGCGCGGACGATGTCGTCGACCGCCTCCTGGGGCCGGATGTCACCGGACGCCGCGTACACGACGGCCTGCGGCCGGGCCGCCAGCACGGCCTCGATGTCGTCGGTCGCCGCGACACCGAGGTCGCGGTCGAGCCCGCCCAGCGCCCCCGCGTCGCGCCCCGCCTTCTCGGGGTTGTGGACGATCACATGGGACAGCTCCAGCCCGGGATGCGCCTCGACGGCCCGGATGGCCAGTCGCCCGATGTTGCCCGTGCCCCAGACAGCCGTAGAGATCATGCAGCGAGCCTAGCAAGCGCTAGGTTCTGTGAACAGGGTCACATCGCGGGCGTCCGGCGGCGGCACGTGCCGTCGGTTCCTCGCTGTTCCGGCAGGCGGGGCTTTTCCGGCAGCGCGCGTTCAGAATGGCCGCGTCACACTCCCGCCCCAAGGAGGTAGCGGTGCGGCTCTTCTGTGCGCTCATGTGCGCGGTCCTGGTGGCTCCGGTGTCATCGGCCACCGCCTCGCGGGCCGTGGCGCCCGAGTATGTGGCGCTCGGCGACTCCTACTCGTCGGGGACGGGCGCCGGCTCGTACACGAGCCTGCTGTGCAGGCGGAGCGCCAACGCCTATCCGGCACTGCTGGCCGCCTCGCGGCCCGGTGGGGAGTTCAAGTTCGTCGCGTGCAGCGGTGCCACCGTCCGCGACGTCGTGGCCAAGCAGCTCGCGGCGCTCGACGCGGGCACGACGCTGGTGACGGTCGGCGTCGGCGGCAACGACGCCGGGTTCGTCTCCACCATGCTCGCCTGCCGGTTCGGCACCGTGGACCGGTGCCGTACGGCTCTGGAGAAGGGGCGGGAGTTCGTCGAGGACGAGCTTCCGGCCAGGCTCGACTCCCTCTACGCCCAGATCCGCCGCCGCGCGCCGCGGGCCGAGGTCGTGGTCGTCGGCTATCCCCACCTGTACCGGGAGGGCGGCCGGTGCCCGGGCGGTCTCGGCTCCGCCAAGCGCACCATGATCAACGAGGCGGTGGACGTCATGGCCGGTGTCCTCGCCGACCGCGCCGCGGCGGCGGGCTTCGCCTTCGCCGACGCGCGGCCCGCCTTCGCCGGCCACGAGATCTGCGCGGCCGACGCCTGGATCGGCGCCGACAGCGTGCACCCGACGGCCGAGGGCCAGGCCCGCGGCTACCTCCCCGCCGTCACCGCCGCCGTGGACTCCTGACC